>JBARKD010000459.1:0-2100 GCA_049800615.1 Acidobacteriaceae bacterium
GCCACTCGTCCAGGTACGCCTTCGCGTTCCACGTCTTCGGATCGCGCAGGTGATGGCTAAACAGGTCTACTTCGTTGCCCAGCTGGAAGTACTGCAGCCGATCGCCCAGCGTCTTGGCCACGTACTCTGCTTCCGCGGCTGCGTGCTCCGGTGTGTTCGTCCCCATCCCGATCCCGTAGAGGCACGTCCATCCCGTCGCCCGCAGAAAGCCTGCCAGATTGCGCACCGCCTCCGTCGTCACCGGGTAATACTGCGCCTTCGGCTCGCCCGCCACCTCGCGCGTCTGTGGGTGCTCCGGCTCCTTCGTCTTCGGCGTCGGCTTCCACCACTCGAACTCGCTAGTGTTCCCGCCCAGCCGTAGCACACCGTGCGCGCTCAGAGCCTTGAACTCACGGATCAGCCCGGCATTCTCGGCCGAGAAAAAAGACAGGTCCACGAGCTGCTGTACCTCGTATGACAGACCTATATAGTCGTCCGGCATATGCGGCCCATTCGCCTCTCTCGGAATCTTCAACGTAGCCTGGGCTGCGGATTGTCCCCGCAGGCGCGTAGCGGCAATGCTCAATGCGGCTGCGGTAAGAAAGCGGCGCCGGCTGATTGCATCCATTCGAATCCCTTCCGTCAGTGATCTTGTTTGAAGTCGAAATAGGCCAAATTCATGTTGCCGCCGGTCAAGATGTGGACGGTGAGAACATTTCTCCCCTGGTCAAAACGAATCGTGAAGAACTTCGGAGCCAGGTTCCAGTGGTGCCACTGACGCCAGGCCACGGGGTCTGCAGGGTCATATGTTGTTGGGACCTGCAGCGGTCCTGTTGCTTCTTTTCCATTCACATCGATGGAGATTGTTCCGCCACGATTAGAGGTGTAAAGAAAATCGGCAACGTAGGTTCCCGCCTGCGCCGCTTCGACAGTGATATTGAACCACTCCCCTGGCTCAGTCCAGCCAACATAGGGCAATTCCCTAGGAGGAACAACCTTGACAAAAGGGTTGTCGTCAATCGGATTCGGCTTCCGGTCGAACTTCGTATATGAAGTATCCACTCCCTCATGGATACGAAATTCATTGAGGTAAGTCCCATCGGCGGGATTCAACTCACCGCTGCCGTGATTCTTCGCGTCAGTGTCGTGATACGCCACTCCTTCGCCGCCCAGATCATAGTAGGCGCACAACACCCGACCCGGTACTTTCTGTGCGCCGCCTTGATAGCGGCTGTCGTGATAGGGCACGCCCTTATACTGACTCAAAAATGACTGGGAAAACGCACTTGCCGCCAGCACGGATGCAGCGATTAAGCACAAGGGCAAGAAGTACCGGCTCATCTCCATCTCCTCTCGGCCCCGATCAACCCACCTGGAAAAGCTCGATCCCATGCGCTTTTCCGAGGTTGCCGGAGTATTTCTTTTCCGTTCCATTGTTCCAATGCTCATGAACGCCAAGGCTGCGGCATCGGATGCCGTCGCGTTCAGGATCGTAGATCGTCTTCGAAGGAGGATCATGAGCCAGGGCGGCTTCGCGCAAATAATTGTCGGCATTGGCAATATCCGGAAGATCGGGCCATTCCGAAGTCAAAAAATCGAACCCGACTGAATCGAGCGCCACGCCATCCAGCGACATGAAGATGCTGTTCGGCCAACCATCGTTGAAGGGGGCCATCTTCCATTTACGGTGAGGCGGACCATCTACATTATCGTTTCCATACAGCGCATCGATAATAAAGAGGAGGGTTTTCTCGCCGAGGTCCTTATGACCGAGGAAATCCGCGAATGCCGAGTAACTGGGCGAGCCGTCGTGCTTAGGCGGGAAGCCGTCGTGCGCGTTCTTGCGCCAGTCAGGATTAATACTCGTAGCGCCGAACAGATTCTTTGCGCAAAGTGTCACTCCTGAACTCACATGCGCTTTCAAAACCGCGGCATCGATGAGGTAGGCCGCCTCGACCACCGTGGTATCGAGTCCGGAAGCGTTGCGGCTTGGGACCGAGAACGGGATTGCATCGGGCTTGAACTCTGCCTTCACGCGCCCGTCGCCGCCGATATGGTCCACAAACACGACGCCTGGAAATTCGTGGTGAATCTTGTCGTAGAGATTCCCCGGAATGAAAC
>JBARKD010000460.1:0-9398 GCA_049800615.1 Acidobacteriaceae bacterium
AAATTGTCACCATTGCCGAACTGAGGATACTGCCGCCGGCTTTGCCTTGAACCAGAATCAGGCAAGCCACCGACAGTAGCATAGTTAAGCGGAATATCCTTTTCGAGCCGGGTACCTTTGTTACCGACGTAGGCAATTTGCAGTGCAAGCCCATTCGCCAGGTCGCGCTGAATAGCCAGATTCCATTCCTGGTTGTAAGGTGGCCTGACTTTCAGGTCTTGCGCGCTCAGGTAAGGCGGTCCGGAAGTAAATGGATTATTGAAGAAGTTTTCCGTTGTGTAAAGGGGCGTGCCCGCAGGGGTCAACTGGTTTGGAACAACCTCGTCCACGATGAAGGGCAAGTTGATGATTGATTGCGACACGGTTGGGTTGCCAGGGGAAAGAGTAAAGAAGATTCCATAGCCAGCGCGGACCACTGTCTTGTCGTCGTTGAACGGACGAAAGGCAAACCCTACCCTGGGAGAAAAGGTCTTCTTGCTCATTGTCTGCAGATTGTTATTCAAATTGGCCTGTTTCGCCGTAATCATGTCCGCGCTGTACGCATTGTAGGCATCCTGAGCGACCTGCTGGGTTACCAGGTTGATCTGACCGTTTTTGTAGGTGGAAACAATCCATTGTCCCCGGGTTATATCAAATACAGAATTCTGACCCAGGTCTTGCGTATCAGGAGAGGCCAGATCATAGCGAAGACCAAGATTCAGGGTGAGGTTGCCACTCACCTTCCAATCGTCCTGGAAGAAGATAGGGTAGTTAAACACACGCTCGCCAAATAGATTCCTCGGGAAATCTCTGTATCCCTGATCCGGCGCGCCCACCAGAAAGTCCGCGAGGGCGTTGCCGCTATATTGGCCATTGAACGCGAACCTGCCCCTGGAGAAGGCGGCGTTTGTCGAAGTGAGATGGAAGCGACGGATATCAACGCCCATGTTGAAGGTATGCTTTCCGCGATTCCAGGTGAGCAGGTCACTGAGCTCCCAGACGGTCGTCGGATTGATGAGCGGCGCATATAAATTGCCGTTTACCAGGGTGCCGTTTACGTAGGAGCCAACATTGAACTGGGGAAAGCCCGGGTAGACGAGGGATGTCTGATCGAAGCCAAGTATACCGGCTTGCGTTGTATAGTTTGTACCCAAGCCCTGGGGTGAGTTGGCATTGTAAAGATGGGCATAGCCAAGCCGAACCTGATTCAGAAGTCGAGGTGAAAAAATGTGAGTGTAGCTGTAGCCCTCGTTCGTGGCGTTTGTGATTAACGATTGTGCTCCGTTCTGCGGGACCGCGCCGGGACTGAAGCTGGTGATGTGGCTGATCGAGTAGCGGGCAAAGAACGAATCCTTGGAGGAAAGCTGATAGTCGACCCGAACATTTCCCTGATCTACATTTTGAGTAGAACGCGAATTGTAGCTAAATAATCCGGCAGGGGTATTGGGAAGCGGCACAAACTTCAAGATATACTGCGCGGCACCATCGAGTTCGCCGCTGGGGATCTGGTTGTTCGGGAAAGCAGCACCCGTCGAGGGGTCAATAATGGGAGTCGTTGGCGTGACCAGCCCAGAAACGTCTCCATTGCGTTGCGCTTGCGTTGGCACCAGCACGGTCGATGTCACCGGATTGTCAAGGCGCGTACCTTCGTAATTCAAGAAATAAAATAGCTTGTCCTTGAGGATGGGACCACCAAACGAACCGCCGAATTGATTCCGGCGCAACGGGGGTTTACCTATCGCAAAATAGTTGGTAGCGTCGAGAGCGTCGTTGCGAAGGAACTCAAAAGCGGTGCCGTGGATCTGATTCGTGCCACTGCGCGTGCTCACGACAATGATTGCAGAGCCTCTTCCATATTCGGCCGAAAACGAATTCGACAAAACGCGAAACTCTTCAATGAAGTCGATGGAAGGGCTGAATTGTACTCCGTTATAGAGCTGTTCCTGGTTGGAGATTCCGTCCAGAAGGAATTCGGTCTTTTCGCTTTGGCCGCCACTTACCGAGACTGTCGTAAAACCGGTGTTGCTCCCGGCCGCGGGGCCGCCGGGAGTGTTGCTGGTTAAGGCTCCAGGAGTAAGCGACACCAACTGGGTGAAATCACGGCCGTTAAGCGGGAGGTCGACGATTTTCTTGTTATCGATTACCTGCCCCACCGAAGATGTTTCGGTCTGGATGAGTGAGGGCGCCGCACTGACCGAAACATTCTGACCCACGCTGCCGGGGCTTAGTGTGAGATCGATCAGCGCCTGTTGCGCTACCTGCAGGACGACATGGGAGACCTCGGACGAACTGAACCCGTTCGAGGAGGCGGTCACGGTGTAGGGGCCTATGGGCAATGAGACTATCTCGTACGCGCCCTGGGAATTTGTGGTAACCGTTCGGCTGATCCCACTTTCCTCGTTCCTGGCGATCACGGTTGATCCGACAATCACGGCCCCGCTCGAATCACGCACGGTGCCTTCGATCAACGCGGTTGACTGGGCGAACGCGTTTACCGCGTAAATGATGGTCAACACGAAACATGCGGTCAGGCCCTTTAGTTTTGTCATGTCTAGGCTCCCTAAAATTGGTCTTTCGCTTGCAACTGGCCCACACAAAACGGCTGTCGATCGCCATGCGGTATTACTAGTAGGACGGGTACTATGATGGGTCAATATGACGATACATAGATTGAACTTTTATCCAAAAGTGCGCGTGGATCAAGATTCTTCGTCACCGAATCCATAAGGCTGGACGAAACGCTATCGTGTGCCGCCCTGCGCCGAGGGACACACCCTGTGAGCCGTCTCCGCTTGACTCCCAGCCAAATGCTCTACCCGAGCCAAGAATCGGGGGCCAATACCAGCCCGATGTTCGACGCGGTTAGAAACTCCGCTCATAGAACCCCGTACTTTGTGTAAACGTCGGAAAGATAGGCCCCATTCATCAGGTCCCTACGACTGTCGTTTTCCCTGGAGATTTTGTCGCGGGCCAAGGCCAGTGTTTGATCGACCAGATGGGTGGGAATAGCGACCACGCCATCGTAGTCAGCGACAATCAGGTCGCCCGGTGTGACGACAACTCCCCCGCACAGCACCGGGATGTTGTAGTCAACCACCGTACCCCGGCCGCGTGAATCCACCGGCTTTATACCCGCTGTGAATACAGGAAAATCGAGTTTCTGGATGGCGCGAACGTCACGCACCAATCCGTCGACGACCGCGCCCCTTGCCCCCCGTGCCTTCGCCGCAGTCGATAGAAGTTCGCCCCAGGGTGCGTTACGCTTCGACTCACCCGTGGAGACGGCCACCACTTCACCGGGCAAGATGCTATCCAGTGCCTCGATCTCTAATCCGTACGGATCAGCTTGCTGGTAGAAAGCATCCATACAAACGATCGTCCGGGCCCATCCGGCGAATGTCCTGTCTGGCAGCAGAGGCCTCAGATACTCTCGCATGGCCCGTTCGTGTTCTCCCAGTTCATCCAGGGCGTCGGCAAGCACCGCAGTATAGAATGTTTTTTCGATGGTGTCGAAAAGCGCAATGTCAGCCTCACGCGCGGCTTTTCCTGCCACCCTCACACCACCAAGTTTACTTTCGTCGGTCGTCAATTGATCGCTCTCCTTATGGTCGAAGCAATAAAGTCAAAGTGAGTTGCAAATGCGGAACAGGCAAGATATTCCGTGACCTGTACCCTGCGAAAGCTCTACGATCCGACCTGCCTCACACAAATACTCTTTGCAATAACAGCGATGTTCATTTGCGACCCATGCAGCGCTTACTGCTTGAGCGGGCTATTCAGGCCTCTGAGGTAGTTTCCCAACTCTTCCTGGATTTCAGGCCTATCCCAGAGAAACTTCTGCGGAAACTGTTCCGTGAGTGGATAAGTGGGACCAGTACCGGGGCTGAACTTCTCCAAGGTTCCAGCCTCTACGCGATAGTCTCCGATACGGTAGCCATACATATCCAGATGACGGATGCCGGCTCGCAAAGCGGCGTCCGCAATCAGCCGGATTTGCTTCACGGTGGGGAACTTCGCGAGACCAGGTGTCAATTCCTCGGTCGGATCCGCCACCCAGAAGGTGTAAATCGTATTCTTTTCTTTACCTACCTCTTGCGTCACCTTAGCCAGAATGTCCTCGGTTCCCTTTTCGATCCTGGCGTCGTCTTCGGGAGAGCCTCGGTATGCAAAGTCCGAGTAAGCGCCGAAGGCATCGAAGTGTTTGGCAACCCGGGTGAGGTCCAGACCAATCGTCTTAGTCCGATCGGGACGCAAGACATCATCGGCCGGATCTTCGAGGTAGATCGGATGGGCTGGATTTTTGTCAACTTGACGGATGAAGCCAACGGTATCCTTTGCCCATTCTTCCCACCAGTTCTGGCGAGCGGCAACCCACTCATTCCATCGCGGATCCGTAACCTTGCTGGGAAGTTTACCGCCGAAGCGATCCTGTTCATATTTTCCGTACGCGACGATTCCGCTTCCGGCCGGCCCCCTCTCCGTAGCGACAGGACCGAGAGTGAAGGAATCATCGAATACATAACCTGCCATCCCCGGTTCTCCCCGATAAGCGGCGGCCACCGATTGCAGGTATTGTTTCCATGATGTTTGCCGCCACTCAGGATTAAAGACATCGAAAGAGAACAGAACATTGCCGGCCGAATCGACTTGTTCGAATCCGGGAAGTCTTGGGAGAGAATTCGCTGTCGGCTGCCACACTACGAGATAGGACTTCAGGCCGGCGTGATAGGCCTCTTCGATGGCGGTCCTGGTGTCCTTTGTCCTAAATCCTACAGCCGCAAGATCGATACCCCAGCACAAGACAACATCAGTGAACCCCATCTTCTTCATGGTCACGAAGTCGCCTTCCCAAGCCACCTTGGGCGCAGAGTTCAACCAATACCATGCACTGATCCGGACCCTTTGCCCCCAGGCGATACCTTGCGGGTGAACGAGTATCAATACAAGCGTGATCATGAGAAAGCGCTTCAACAAGGACAACTCCTGACATGTGTAGAACACTTAGCAGGCTTCGTAGCTGATGCTGAGGAACAAATGCTCGCCCATGTTCCTCTTACCCGCCTTAAGGACCAAAGACATTGCCGAATGTGCGTCCGGGCATGCATGGCTCCGTCTGTAAACGAGCGCCTGCTCATTGGTGTAGCTTGCCGCTTTTTCAGCGGTCAAGCGCGATCAGAGTATCGTCCAGCAGGATGGATTTTAGTTTCACCGCGTTTTACGTGGGCTATTTCCCGGTGCGCGATTATGTGTGTATGCGAGTCTTAAGAGGCAACAGCGTGTCCAACCGGCTGAACATTTTCAGAAAACCGCTCAATAAAGACCGCCAAATGGCTTCGTAGATCGCTATCATGACATTCACACCAGAATGACATTATCGAGCACAATCGCCGTATCTTTTCCAGGTTTGCAGCTGCTCGCGCAGGTTGGACAGCCTGGATTAAACGTGGTTGTATGGAGCTCGTTCTCCTCCCTGTCCAGAACATGGCTCTAGTTGATTGGAGCATCCTTGCAATCTACTGTGCCGCGGTTCTCGGACTCGCGCTATTTTTTCGAGCGCGGGCAGGAAAGAGTGTAGAGAACTTTTTTGTTGCCGGGCGGAATCTACCATGGTGGGTCATTGGATTCGCGGATGTAGCCGGATATACCGGCGGCGGCCAAGGCTTTGTGATGGTCGTTTTTCTGTCAGGGTTCGCTGGCCTTTGGTTAATGGCGTGGATTTCCTGGGTGATCTGGATGCCGCTAGTGGCCATCCTCTGGGCACCGATGTGGAGGCGCCTTGGAGTGGTAACGACGGGAGAGTTCATCGAGCGCCGATATGCCGGGCGACGGGCCGCCACCTATCGGAACGTCTACGCCGTGTATGCCTGTTTTGTGTGGGGAATGACCTCAATCGCCTATGCAGCAGCATGGATGGCAGCCACGACGACCCCCATTCTCGGGTGGACATCTTTTCATGTGCTACTGGTATTCGGTACCCTCACGGTGGTATACAGCCTAATCGCTGGACTCTTCGCAGTGGCCTATAACGATGTGTTCCAGTTCATTATTCTAATGGGCGGAAACATTGCTCTCGGTTGGCTGCTGATATCCAAGGCTGGTGGTATGCAGCATGTCTGGGCGCGTATCGCGGCAACGCGCGGAGATCAGTTTCTGACCGCTATGCCTTCCGGCGGGTCGCTCACGATGATGTCGCTACTCGCCCTTTGCGTCCAGGGCCTCTTTTTTGCAGGTTCGCCGTTCGCCGGTGAAGGATGGACGGCACAGCGTTTTATGGCGGCACGCAATGAATGGCATGCCATTGTGGGACAAATTGCGAACGGCGTCCTCGCCCTGATTATTCGCCTGGTACCGTTTGTCCTGATAGCACTGGCAGCGGCGGCTCTTTATTCGCCTTCGAGCATAGGCGTACCCGCGGCGTTGTGGGGCAAGCTGGTGCAAACGTATGCTCCTCCAGGCCTTTTCGGCCTTTTACTTGTCAGCAGCCTGGCCGGCTACATGGCAGCGATCTCCTCCATCGGAAACTGGGCCTCCAGTTATCTGATCAACGACGTTTACCAACGAACACTTCGACCGCGAGCCAATCAGCAGGAGCTGGTTTTTGCCAGCCGAGTGGTATCCGCGCTGCTGCTCATAGCTTCCTTTGTCTTGGGCGCGATGATCGACCCCGCGCAACTTGGGAAGTGGATCCTCTTTATCAACTCGTCCCTGGTTGTCTTTTCCCTGCCATTGGCGTGGCTCAAGTGGTTCTGGTGGCGCACAAATGCGGTCGGCGACATGGTTGGTGTTCTGGGCGGCTTTCCCGCCGGCTATGTGATCTGGTTTGGATCCGATGCCGTGCTACCTACCGCCTTCCGCCGGTGGTTTCGCGGTGCCACCGGCCATAGCTGCGATCATTTGATCCCTGCATTCAGTAACCTCGACCGATATCCGTTCTGGCAAGGCTTCGGCATACTTTTCTGTTTGGGCTGGATTTGCATCCTGTTGGCTACGTTAGTTACCAGCCCGGAGCCTACGGAGATTCTTCAGAAATTCTACTTATCAGCCAGACCTCTCGGGTTCTGGAGGCCTGTGCGGCAAAGCCTGGGGCTTGAGGCGATGAAGAGCCGCTCCGCTGAAACGGCACGCGACTTGTTTGTCTGTATCCTGGGCATCGTCTTTTACTCTTCTCTGACGGTTACCTTATTCAGCCTGATGGGCGGTCACTTCGCGTGGGCCGCGTGGGCCTCTATCCTGGCGACTATGAGCGGCTACATGTTCGCTAAACTGGCCATGTCAAGGCTCGAGTTGAAGACCTAGCAGGCTGCGCACATATTTTGGGAGAGGCCAGAGAGAGCAGATGAAAATCGTTGCCATCGACACGTTCCCGATTTCCCAGACCGTGAATCCCCAGCTTGCGATCATCAGCGCCGCGGGCAAGCACCCGGAATCGCATTACCTCGTAGTTCGTATCCGCACCGATGAAGGGGTCACTGGTTACGGTGAGGCCACGGTCGTTCCGGTATGGAGTGGAGAGAATGCGGCGGGTGCGCAGCAGGTTGTCCGCGAGTTGTTTGCACCTTTGCTGCTGCTCGCCGATCCCTTGCAATTTGGCCTTCTCGCGCAAGCAATGGACGGCGTGATCATAGGAAACCCGTTTATCAAAGCCGCAGTCGAGATGGCACTTCTGGATGTGTCAGCTAGAAGTCTGCATGTTCCCGTTCATGTATTTTTGGGGGGTCCTCGGCGTCCCCTGGAGATTGGGCTCAAGTTTTCGATTGGAGCCTTTACTCCCATGGAGGCGGCACGCGTGGCCCGGCATGCTGTGCAACTTGGCTTGCGGGCGGTGAAGGTCAAGGTTGGCCTGGATGTGAGCGGAGATATCGCCAGGGTGGAATCGGTGCGGTCAACGGTAGGTGATGACATTCGAGTCGCAGTCGACGCCAACGGAGGCTGGACGGAGGCTGATGCCCGGCGCGCTATTCCTCATCTGGAACGGCTCAATGTAAATGCCCTCGAGCAGCCGCTACGCCGCGGGGACTTTCGAGGAAACGCCCGCTTGCGACAGCGGACCAGCATCCCCCTTATGCTTGATGAGTCCATATTTACGCCAGGGGATGCGTTACAAGCCATCCGAGAAGAGGCCTGTGACCTCATCAGCATTTATCCCGGGAAGAATGGAGGGATTCTGCATTCCCTCGAAATCGCGCAGATGGCAGCAAGCGCAGGGCTGAAGTGCGTCATCGGGAGCAATCTGGAGATGGATTTGGGAACAGCCGCCATGCTGCACACCGCCGTAGCCGTGCCGCAACTGGCTACCAACGTGGACCACGATATCATCGGCCCTCTCTATTATGAGCACCACTACACGGCCGCGCCCATACGTTACCGTAATGGATGCGCAGTGTTACCGGATGGGCCAGGCCTAGGAATTGAGATCGAACTTCCGGAGGACTTGGACCGTTAACGACGGAACTGGTCTCATAAATAGACAAATTTCGGAGAGGCCGCGCATGAGACCCGCCCTCGAAGCGGGGCTCAGGGTCCAACCAGAAGCCCCAGACCCATATACGAACCCCTATATGAGACAAGTTCTAGGGCTTGGCATTCGATCCCAGGCGCGCGCCCAGGCTCTACGTGCCGGCTGCGCGAAAGTCTTCTAACTTTCCCCACGCGAGCTCGTTCACCAGGTCACGCAATTGGGCGACGATCGCGTCGAAGAACTGTTGACCCTTCTCGGATGAGGCAGTCCGTGGGTCACCAACTGCACCCTCCGTGCTGATTTCTGTAAATGCTCGCGAGACAGTCGCGGGGCCACCGGCCAGCATGTCAGAGGCAAGGAAGCGAGACGCAGGCCACTTACCATCAGCCTGGAGACGGTCCGTCCGGACCAGTTGTGGCTTCTCCGCAAGCACGAGAGAGGTTTCGAGTTCGCAGGCGTGACCCATTCCGCCCAGCTTGCTCTGCCGAATGACACCCAGCTGCTGAGCCGCAATATTCCAGTAGGTCACAAGAACGATACGCGTAGCCGGGTGCAACAATCGCAATTTGGTGAGGACGACGTCGAGGGCCGAGGCATTTCCTCCATGGGAGTTCAAGACCAGAATCTTGCCAAAGCCGGCTTGCGCAATCGAACCTATGATCTCCGCGGCAAGAGCGAGATAGGTATCGACACTTGCGCTCACCGTTCCAGCGAAAGCCATATGATGCGTCGAGAGACCCAGCCATTGGGTTGGCAAGACCAGTAACCTGCCTTCACAACTTTCGTCGAGACGGCGGCTGAGGCTTTCGGCAATGAGCGCATCTGTCTCCAAGGGCAAGTGCGCACCATGCTGCTCCAGAGCGCCGAACGGAACCAGAACGGCGGTCCTACGATCAAGACTATTTACTTCCTGCCAGGTCATTTCTCCAAGACGCATCGGTATCACTCCCTGGTATTGCAC
>JBARKD010000461.1:0-8061 GCA_049800615.1 Acidobacteriaceae bacterium
TTGGCGGCACCAGCGCTGTGGCTCCTTTGTGGGCCGGGCTGATCGCGCTCAATAATCAGCAAAATAAAAAGAGTGCCGGGTTCATCCAGCCGCAGATCTATGCCGCAAAAGGGGCTGCGAGCTTCCGCGATATCGTGTCCGGAAACAACGGAGCCTTTTCTGCCGGGCCAGGTTGGGACGCATGTACCGGGTTGGGATCGCCGGTCGGCGTCAAGCTCATCGCGCTTCTAAACGGTGGTTCTTCTCCCACCAAGAAAAAGGGTGGCGGCAAGAAAAAGGCGCTCCCCAAGAAGAGTAGCCGGCGAGCGTAACCTCTGCGTCGGAGGCTGAGCCATCGGTCAAGCAGGCTGCGGAAAGACGCACCGCACTTTCTGCAGCCTGCTAAAACAAAAATTGTGCTTCAAAGCTCGAGAATCCCCTGAACGCTCTTCGCCGTTGTGCCGATAGAGGCTGCGCCGTTGTCTAAAACGGTTTGTTGTACAGAAGGGGTTCAACATGTCCACAAGTCCCATTTCCTCCTCTTCCCTCCTCGACAAGTTATTTGCTGCCACGCTCGAAAACACGAACCAGGCCACGGCTTCGGGCGCCGGCACCCCCGCCCCCGCAACCGGCGCCGCCGTCTCCGGCAGTTCAACGAATACGACCGATATTCTTTCTCAGGATTTGATCAACTTGTTAAAGGCCCTGGTTTCTGGCGATACTTCAGCGGCCAAAAGCAGTCTCTTTAAGTTTCAGGCCGACCTGAAGGCTCAGGCTGCCACCGGCTCCAATTCGAGCGCACAGGAAGGCAGCCCGCTGGATTCTCTGCTGGCAAACGTCTCCAACGCACTGAATTCCGGCAACACCCAGGGCGCTTTAGAGGACGTCGCCAGCTTCCTCGTGCAGAACGGACAGTCGAATGGAAGCCTGATCAACACTTCGACGTAGAA
Source organism: Acidobacteriaceae bacterium (assembly GCA_049800615.1). Lineage (GTDB taxonomy): Bacteria > Acidobacteriota > Terriglobia > Terriglobales > Acidobacteriaceae > PALSA-350. The sequence goes on from JBARKD010000461.1 coordinate 930, forward strand.
CTTGGGCGCCCTATTCCCTGCGCAGCGCCTGCATGGGATCGACGCCAGCGGCGCGCCGCGCGGGAAGCAGACAGCCCGCAATACCTACGGCCACCAGCACGCCCACGGCGCTTGCCGTGATAACGGAATTGAAGGGGCTGACTTCGAAAAGCAGACTTTTCACCACGCGCGCTGAAGCGAAGGCGACGGCGACCCCCATCACTGCGCCAGACAGCACAGGCGTCAGTCCATCCCGCAGCACCAGCCGATAAATGTTCCCGCGTTGCGCCCCGAGCGCCAGCCGCAACCCCAGCTCTCGCTCCCGCTGAGCTACCGAATAGGTCACCACCCCGTAAACACCCAGCCCTGCCAGCAACAGCGCGCTCACAGCAAACATGAGCAACAGGTACATTTCAAAACGCCGGTTCGCTACCGAATCTTCGACCACTCCGCCCAGCAAGCGAATATCAGGCACTGATACTTCCGGGTCGACGCTCCAGACAGCCTTGCGAATGGCATCTGCCATCGTTGCCGGACCCTGGCGGGTGCGTATCAGCAGCCCCGCGGTGCCGTCACTTCGATACCAATACGGTACGTACACCATCATCGGGTCCGGAGTAGCCAACGAGATCTGTCGGGCATCTCCCACGACGCCAATCACGGTAAATGGATTCTCCTTCAAACCGGCTCGGCCAAACGACTGGCCGATGGGATTTTTTCCTGGCCACAGCGTCCGCGCGGTGCGCTCGGAAATGAGAGCAAATTGTTTCCCTTCATCGCTCGAACTCAGGAACCGCCCCGCGATCAAGGGCAGGTGGATCGTCTCGAAGTAGCCCGGGGTAATCCAGCGAAAATGCTCGGTGGGCAACTGCATGGGGGCTCTGGCATCGCCGGGAATTCGGATCATGTCGATCCATCTGTCGCCCGTAAGCGGCAACACACTCACCGCCGCTGCGTGCTCTACTCCGGGAAGCTGCGATAGCCGGTCAAGCACTTGCTTATAAAACGCCGCCCTTGACGCCGATTCTGAATAAGACTTAGTGGGCAAATCGATCGTGGCGGCGGCGGTGCGAGCAGCGTCGAATCCGCGGTTTACGTGCAGCAATCGCACCAGGCTTGTCGTAACCAGGCCGGTCATGAGTACCAGGGCCACGCTGACCGCAACTTCCATCGCCACCAGCATTCTCCGCAGCCGTTTGCTGCTGCGCGACTCGCTGGCCAGGCGAGATTCACTGTGCAACACTTCGTGCGGCGCCGTGCGCGTGCTCATCCACGCCGGCACTGCGCCGGCCAGCAACGCGGCCAACGTGGCCAGTAGAAGAGCGCAGCTTGCCCCTGCCCAATCCAGGTGAAGCGGACCGCGGAAATCCAGGGCTGGGGGAAGATACCGTTGCATAACGGGCATGGTCATGGTCGCCAGCAGCATGCCCAGAGCACTGCCGAGCGCCGCCAGCACGATGGTTTCCCGCAACGCCATTCGCGCCATTTCGCCCTGGCTCGCGCCCAGTGCCGCTGCGACCGCCATCGATTGCCGCCGACCAACTGCCCGCGCGAGCAAAAGATTGGTTATGTTTACGCAACCCACCAGCAGTAGTCCTGCCACCGCCGCTAGCAGGATCAGCATCGGTTTCCGGTTATTCCCGACCAGATGCTGCTGAAACGGCGTCAGAGTCGCGGACAAAGTCCCTTTCTCATCCGCGGATAGGGCCGCCGTGATCGTGTGCTGCAACGCATTGATTTCTCCGCTGGCCTGATCTGGGGTGACCCCCGGCTTCAGGCGCGCCAATCCGAAGTAATTGAAGTCACCCATCGCTTCCTGCAAGCGTTCGTTGGATAGAGCCATGGGCAGCACGGCTTCGAATGGCTGCGCTCCATTGCTATCCTGGGCGATGGTTCGGATCTGAGGTAAGCGGAACGAAGGCGGCATTACTCCAATTACCGTGTACGGAAACCCATTGAGACTCACGGTTTTTCCCAGGATTTCCGGATCGCTGTTGAATTGGTTTCTCCACAAACTGTTCATCAGCACCACGACGTGTTCATGGCCGGGCTGGTCCTCCTGCGGTGAAAAGGACCGCCCCAGAAGCGGCCTCGCGTCGAGCACCGAGAAAATGCCGGGGGTGGCGTTCAACACGTTGATTTGCAACGGATGGCCGCCCACCCCCAGGGGCATGAAAGCCTGCTCCATCATGGTCATGGATTGAAAATTGCGGCTGTGCTTCTGCCAGAACATGAAATGGTTCGCGTTCACGGGCAGTGTTGGATAAATGTCCTGGAATTCGGCGACTCGCTCTTCGAGCACCACCAGCTGCTCGGGGCGGCTGTAGGGCAGTGGCTTCAACAACACGTCATAAACCAGGGTAAAAATCGCGGTGGTCGCCCCGATGCCGAGCGCCAGGGTCAGTAGCGCGGTGACGGCAAAGCCGGGCGACTTTCGTAACTGGCGGATCGCATAGCGTAGGTCGTCGTAAACGGTATGCATCGGAACCTCCAGCAATTGAGGAGCACGTCAGCGCCCAAACCCGCCGGTACAGAAATCGTTGCAGCCGCGTTATCGAGGACGGGTACGCTATGTCCCCCGGCATGGTTCCGTCCGCCATCGAAAATCCCTGTCCGGAAATGAACATTGGTATCCGCCCCCGACGGTCGCGCCGGCCTTCCCGGCACTTTCCAGGATGCCGCTCATCACTAAAATAGAGCCACGTCACTTTTCTGGCCGGAGGTCGCCGTATGTGCCGCAACATCAAGATGCTGTTTAACTTCGAACCCCCCGTAACTGCGGAAGAAGTGCGCGCCGCCTCCCTCCAGTATGTGAGAAAGATCAGCGGCTTCAACAAACCGTCAAAAGCCAATGAAGAGGCCTTCCTTGCCGCGGTGGAGGAAGTCACCGCGATCTCTACCCGCCTTCTCCACTCGCTCGAGACAACGGCGGCCCCCAGGAATCGGGAAGAAGAGGCCGCGAAGGCCAAAGCGCGCAATGCCGAGAGATTCCCCGCGTGATCGATCATTTCCCGATGTCTGCTCAAGGAGTTCTATGAACCTCTGGTTTGAGCGCGAATTCGACTTCTCCTTTCCTGCCGATCTCTTCCCGAATGTCTGTGCCCGCTTGCGCGGCACTCCCGCGCGATTGGAAGAAGTCCTGGCCGGTCAGCCATCGAACATTTTGACCGTGAAGCCGCAGCAGAAATGGTCCGCGCAGGAACATGGGGGGCATCTGCTCGACCTCGAACCGCTATGGCTTGCCCGCGTCGAGGATTACGTGCAAGGCAGCCAGCAACTCACGCCCACCGACCTGCGAAATCGTAAGACCGACACGGCCAACTACAATGCACAGGCGCCAGGTCAGATCCTCGCCGCATTTCGCGCGGAAAGAAAAAAGCTCCTTGAGCGTGTGAGCCAAATCGATCCCGCATTGCACTCCAGCTCTATTCCCCATCCGCGTTTGCACACGCCCATGCGCTTGGTCGATCACTTGTTCTTTGTCGCCGAACACGATGATCATCATCTGGCGCACATATGGGAACTGGTTCGCCCGGCATAGTTTCAGGGTCCGCCACCGGGCAAATGCGATATCCTGGGAGTGCGGCGGAAAAAGAGTTCAAATAGGAAAACATCCCGCCGGCCGTCATCCCAAGAAAGTCATTGGATTCTGCATGCACGTAGCTGCGTTGCGTTGGTGGTCCCTGCCCTTTTTGTGTCTGCTCGCCGGCATTTTGCCTGCGGCGGCAACCAATGTGCCTAAAGATGTAAAAGCGCATTCACTGCCTTCCGCGCCCGCGCCGGTCCTGGCGGATATCACGCCTTCGCTCACGGAGCACGCCATGGTGTCGCACGCTGGCCACGTCACCATCCCGCGGCTGGATAGTGAGCCCCGCATAAGCGACTTTGTCGCCAACCCCGCGCATTCCCGGGCGGGACAACAGATGCTACGCATTGACGGCTTCATCGAGCGCTATCCCCGCGACGGACACCCGGCATCGGAATCGACCGTCGCTTATCTCGGCTACAACCGCGAATATCTCTTTGTTGCCTTCGTTTGCCGGGACAGAACGCCGGGGCTCATCCGCGCGCACATGCTGGCACGAGATTCCCTTGGAGACGACGACTTCGTCGAACTGATGCTCGATACCTTCGACGATCAGCGCCGTGCCTTCATGTTCGACAGCAATGCTGTCGGCATCCAAAGCGACGGTCTCTACAGCGAGCAAAACGGCGCAGATTCTTCCTTCGATACCGTTTGGGACAGTTGGGGCAAACGCACGCCCACTGGCTACGTTGTCCTCATGCGCATTCCCTTCGCTAGTCTCTATTTCAAGAAGGCGGATCCGGGCCAGGAGCGGACCTGGGGCATCATTCTCGAGCGAAATATCTCCCATGCCAACGAGCAGGTGTACTGGCCTCAAATCCGCCATGCCATCGCCGGCCGCCTCACCCAGGACATCGCCGCCGACGGATTCAGCGATATCGAGCGAGGCAAGAATCTCCAGTTCGAGCCCTACCTTTTGGGCCGCAACCTGCGCCAGCTCGATACCGTCGACCCCGATAATCCGTACTTTCAGGACAAGCACTTTCAGGGTTACGGCGGCCTTGACGCCAAGTTCATCCTACATAACAGCCTGGTCCTCGACACCACCGTCAATCCCGACTTCAGCCAGGTTGGCATAGACAATCCCGCCATCCCCAACCAGCGTTTCCCCGCGTACTTTGCCGAGGTTCGCCCCTTCTTCCTGGAAAACACCAGCTACTTCCAGACGCCCATCAGCCTGTACTACACCAACAACATCGTGAAGCCGCAGTATGGCGCCAGGCTAACCGGCAAGCTGGGTAGCTGGGCTCTGGGACTGTTGGGCGTGGATGATCGGAGCCCCGGCGAAGCGGTTCCTCCGCAGGATCCTGCATCGGGCACTCGCGCTGAGTTCTATACCGGCCGCGTCAATCGCGATCTGGGCAAGCTTTCCAACGTGGGGCTCATTTATGCCGACCGCGAATATCTCGACTCAAACAACCGCGCCGGCGGTCTCGATTATCGTGCACGGCTCAAAAACCGCTGGACGCTGACCGGCCAGGCGGTCACCAGCGCAACCAAAAACATCAGCAATGACACCCAGGGTGAACAGGAGTGCGAGACTCTTAGCCTGACCTGCAGCGGCCAGTCCTATGTTCAGCAGGTGAATTACTCCAGCCTGCATCAGAACTCGTGGTTGGCCTACAGCGACACGTCGGCAGGTTATGTAACCGATACCGGCTTCTTTCGCCGCCCGGACGTGCGTGAGCCCAATGGCGCCTACAGCTATACCTTTCGGCCAACCCACGGGTTCGTTCTTTCCCACGGGCCCAGCATTTACGCGGAACGAATCTGGGATCATCAGGGCGTACCGCTGGACGCCTACATCAATCCTTCCTACAGCGCTACGTTCAAATACCGAACCTCCGTCTCCGCTTACATTGACTCGGGGCAGGACCGCTTGCGGCCTGTCGACTATCCGGTTTTGCCCCACGACGTCGCGTACAACAGCCGCACCGCGGGGATCAATTTCTATAGCTCTCCGGGAGCCTTTCTGGCCGTCGGAGGCGGTTATCGTGCCGGCTCAGCCATCAACTACAGTCCTCCTGCCAATGAAGGGCCCGCCCCGGTGAACATCAGCTCGCCGAACCTGAACCTTGAAGTCAAGCCGCTCAGCTCCCTCGATCTGCAAAACAGTTATGTCTACACCCACTTCACAGACCCGGCAAGTGGAGATGTTGTGTATGACAACCACGAGTTGATCTCCCGCTGGAACTACCAGATGACCAAGGCCCTTTCCTTCAACCTGATCGGGCAATACATCTCCACTTTGCCCAACCCCCAGTACACCAGCCTGACAAACTCCAAGACCGTGTTTGCCGATGCGCTGCTCACGTACATGCCCCACCCTGGTACTGCCGTCTATTTTGGCTATCTGGGGAACTTTGCCAACATCGATCGCGCCCTCTGCGCGCGCGACCTCAACGGGCAGTGCGACACGAACGACCCGATTCTTCCCCCGACCTATTCATCTCTCATGAATGACGGCAAGACACTCTACGTGAAGGTAAGCTATCTGCTGCGCTTCTGAACTTTGCTGGGCAGGCTTAAGCTTTCGCTATGATGACCATCGGGCATTCCACGCTTCCGATTGAATCCTTCCTGCGTGCTCTCAAGGAAAACAACTGCAGTCTTCTCGTCGATGTCCGCCGTTTCCCCGGCTCCCTCCGGCATCCACAGTTTGGCCAGAAGGAGCTCTTCTCTTCCCTCGAGCATGAAGGGATCAAGGCAGCGTGGCGCGAAGGGCTTGGCGGGCGCCGCCCCGTCTCTTCCAACTCCATAAATCTCGCCTGGAAGAACGAAGGTTTCCGCGGGTACGCGGACTACATGCAGACCTCGGCCTTTGCCGCCCATCTCGATTGGCTGCTCGATCTGGAGAGCACGGACTCGGTGGTCATCATGTGTGCCGAATCCCTTCCCTGGCGTTGCCACCGTTCCCTGATCGGCGATGCGGTCCTCGCCCGCAACGGCGCCGTGGAAGACATCTTCGTGAAGCCGGATGGTGGCTCCTCGCGCAAACCGCACAAGCTCACACCCTTTGCACGCGTTCAGGATGGGCGCGTCTTTTATCCGGGTCTATTTCCGGCTGAGGCTTCGCGCTGAATGCCGCTGCTTCGCTGAATCTTTCGCTGCGCAACCTCGCTATCGGCTGTCGCTCTTGAACTCGGCGTTTAAATGAAGAATTGCCTTGTGCGCTCGCAGCATCTGCTGCAAATCTGCCACCGATATGTCGTGCAGATTCTGCTGGTGTTGTACGGCGAGCGCCGCAGCTACGCCGGCCGCCTGCCCGATGATCATGTACTGGGGCTCCATGCGCACCGACGAGTAGGCCGCATGGCTCGCGGAGAGACAAACCGGCACCAGCACGTTCTCCACTTCCTTCCTTTGCGGGAGAATACTGCGGTAAGGAATCTCATACGGCTCTACCGGCACCTGCACATCTCCCTCGTTCTGCACCGTGTCATCCGCCATGGCCACGCGTTGTATGTTATGCGAGTCGCTGTTGTATGAGCCCATCCCGATAGAGTCCGGCTTGTTGCGCTCCGTCTGCAGGTCTGCCTGCCGCATCACGTACTCTCCCTGCATCCT
>JBARKD010000462.1:0-3403 GCA_049800615.1 Acidobacteriaceae bacterium
GCTCTGAACAGCAACAGGCATTGCGCTATCAGGAGAGGTAAATAGAGAAATACCGCCAGGAAGAGTACCTTGGCGCCGAGCAGCTTCTTCCATTCATAAGGTCGCGTCACCCAGAACTGGCAGTCGCCAACCAGTGCTTCCGCATGGATCACCCGGGCGATGAGCAGCCACCAGCTCACCGGGATGAGCACCGTCAGAAGCCCGGCAAGCAACCCCGCTTCCAACATACTTGGCAGAAAAGCTCCTCCGGCGACCGCATAAAGCCCGTTTTGGGATAACCAGGTGCTGGGATATATCCAGACAAGAGCTCCCACCAAGGCCAGGGAAATGAGGATCTCCGGCCAGAAGTGACGGGAATCCTTGGCAAAAATGTGCAGGATTTGCTTCATGCTTCCGCCTTTCCTTCCTCCCTCTTTCCTAAAGCTGTGCGGCTGGTCTTGGCGATGGCGAGAAAGATAGATCGCAAGGGTATAGGTTCGATCGAGATATCGCCGGCGGAAGGAAAGATTTCCGCCAGTTCAGCAGTAGTCGCTTGACCATGGAAGTTGCTGTCGACAAATCGGATCACCGCGTCCCCGGCCTCGACCTGCAGCCAGGTGGGCGGAATATTCTGCGGGACGGGCGACGGCGTCCTCAGAGTGATGGTTATCTCGCGGAAACGATCGGAGAGAGCCGACATCTCTTCTGAAAAGAGTATCCGGCCTTGTTCCAGATAGCCGACGTGGCTTGCGAAGCTCTCAATCTCGGCCAGGTCGTGCGATGAGAGGAAGATGGTTGTCTCCGGCGCCCGATCGAGTAATCCTTCGATGATCTCGTCGCGCACCAGCGGATCGAGGCCCGAGAAGGGTTCATCCAACACGATCAGGTTGGGCCGGTAGGCAAGCGAGCTGGCAAAGGCAGCCTTCATGCGCATGCCGCGCGAGAGATGTTTGAGCTTGCGTTTGAGTGGAAGGTCGAACTGCCGGAGGAGTTGTTGTTCGAGGCCGCGATCCCACTGCGGGTAGAAGGGCCGGAGATAGTCAAGCATCGCTTCGACCGTCATCCAGTCTGGCATCTCCTGGTTTTCCGAAATATAGCCAATACGCTGGAAGTCTCTGCCCGCGAGATGCCGGCACTCGATTCCCATCACCTGCGCACGTCCGGAGGTAGGGCGAAATATGTTCATCAGGAGCTTTATGAGCGTTGTTTTGCCGGCGCCGTTGGCTCCAACGAGAGCGTAAATGGCGCCCTCCGGCACCACGAGGGTGGCCTCGTTGAGGGCGGGCGTAGAGCGAAACCGCTTGGAAAGATTCTCTGTCCGGATCATGTCGCTCATCGCTCCTTGCGGCCTCCATCCTTGGGCTTGCCCGGGTTCTCTGCATCAGCGCTACTCAGACGTTGCCAATGAGCGGAAATTGAAGTGAGCATCTCTTCTCGTCCGATTCCCAAACGCTTTGCTTCTACAACCAGTTCTTCAATCTCGTGACCGAGCAACTGGGTGCGCTCCTTCTTGCTCGAGTCCGGAGGATTGGCCACCACCGTACCGATTCCGGGGCGGGTCTCGAGCAAGCCTTCGCTGATGAGGTGGGTGACGATCTTATGAGCCGTGTTGGGATTGATCTTAAGTTCTTTGCTCAGGGTGCGTACTGAGGGAAACGCGTCACCGGGACGAAGTTGCCCGGAAACCATGGCTTTCTTTGACGCGTAGACGATCTGCTCAAATAGCGAGATGCCGGCGCGGAAAGGGACGCGAAAGGGAATCACGTGTGTACTATAACTCATAGTACACACGGCGCAGCAGGTATTTGTTTCGTGCTCCTGCCTGGCCGGTCAGGGGCCCAACTTCCGCAGGGCTTGCACAGTCCTTTTCGGACGGTTCGCACGAATCGCCCACAGCGTGTATGCGATCGCTAGCCAAACCATAGCTGCCCCAGGAATCATGAGCCACGCGTTGTGTCCGCCCATCCACCTCCACAAAACGAAGGCGAATGCAACCAGACCAGCGCAGCCCAGGGCGGCTCCGCGTGCATCGAGGCTTGCAGCCATACGGCCGCGGTTTCGTCCGTCCGAACCAATCCTGGCCTTGCGTTTTCTCTCGTGGCTCTCGATCAAGCTGGCGCTCGCTGGAAAAATGGCGGGGAATGCGAGAAAAAGTCCTCCGACACCTGGTCCGAAGCGCTTTGCCATCAAGCCTGCCCCAACTGTGCACAAGCCACCGAAGAAAAATCGGACTGCAAACTCACGCGGCGCTGTCTCTTTTAGAGAAGACAAGTTGACTTCTATCCTCTTCATGTTCGTCTCTCGAAAAGAAGCCACAAGCCAAGTGATACGGCGAACCAGGTCGGCATAAGCAGCAGGCTTGCTCTGAGCGCACTGGGCCTATACCGCCTTAGGACCCAGGCGACGACTAAGGAGTAGGCAAAAAAACCAACCGCGCCAAGCATCATCGAACGGCATTCGAGAGCCGCATAAGCTTTTCCGTCCTGGTGGATGGTGAGCCCTATGGTTGCGAGGGCAATGGAGGGTGCGGCTCCGAAAAGTCCGGCGAAACTCTTTGGACGAAGAACGTCCCCCAGGGCCGCAAAAAGGCTGACCACCACTCCGCCAATCAGGAACCGCATGAAGAGAGCGCCCATAAAGAGCTAAATATGCACCACAATGAGAGCCTTTGAGAGAAATATAGACCCGTTTCTGTGCAAAGGCATCCTGGTCTTGCTGCCCCCCATCTTAACGGGATAAGAGATTAGAGATTCCCGGGAGCAATTTGGTAGTCCTTATGAAATGTCGTGAATGTTTTTCTTTTAACGTGCACCGGTCAAGGTTTCGCTTGAAAGACGTCGAGCGGCTGCTTCTTTTTCAGTATCCGATTCGGTGCCTGCGTTGCAATCGCCGCGATTACGTGAGCTTGCTGCGGCTTTTTCCGCGAACTCGCAAGAACGTCGGAGGCAGCACCATGTCAGGAAAGTCAATCGATTTGGTCTAGGACTGGGGCCCGTTTTTTATCGCATAGCGATAAAGTCGCAATTAAGCTTGATTGTTAGCTTCTTCACTCCTGAGATCAAGGGCGTCTTCCGTGGACTGGGAGGTATATATGGCTAGTCGGCCGGGAGCTTGTTTTTCTCAATTTGTTTATCGGACAAACCCCGACAACACGATCGACTCCATTTGTGCTTTCTGTTTTCTTACCATTGGTACGGCCGAAAACAGGGTCGACCTCCACCAGCCAGAGCGTGCTCACCAGTGTGTGAAGGCGATCGTCCAGCAACATGAGGTAACGAAAAGCCCGGGTGGTTTAGGACTCATCACACTCGTAGACTTGGCGCTTAAAAGCCGGGTTCGGGAATGCCTGGGGAAGCTCCGGAAATCGCTCGAGAAGTATGCCTGGTCGGCGCATGGAGTAACGCCATGGCGCAGGCCCTTAGCT
>JBARKD010000463.1:0-4548 GCA_049800615.1 Acidobacteriaceae bacterium
GGTGCTGACTTCTCCCCTCAATTTGCGCCGAAAGAAAAGCTCAGCGTCTATACAGGCGAGTTCGTTTTGCATGCGCACCTGACCGCCCTGGCAGGGGAGCACACGCTTGTGGGCGGCCTGCATTACCAGGCTTGCGATGCAAACGCCTGCATGCCGCCCCACACGATCCCGCTATCTGTAACCGTCGTTGCCCAGTAAGACGTGCTGCCTTTGAGGCCGCCGGAGGGCTTGGCAGTTACGATTATGAGAAAGATCCGGTGGCCGACCCGGATTCCGCTTCACTTCCGGCGAGGTATTGCCGCCAGACGAATATTTTTTCCAACACTAGTCCGAACCGGCCTCAACTGGGATCTATATAAAAGCAATAAAAGGGAAAGGCCCGCGTTCGCAACCTCCCAGTGAGCAACTTTTGGTTCCTTCGCGCCTGCCCAAAAGTCTTACGACGCTCAATTACCCATAAAGCATTTATGGGGGCGGGAATAAAAAGATTTGGCCATCTTGGAAAAACAAAGGACTTAACAGCCTCGCGGACGGGAACATCGCGTTACTGGCCGCAAGGACTGCGCCCAGCGCACAGCCGGTGAAGACGTGGTTTGCGGAATTTTGTTTCCGCACGGAGCTGTCACTTTACGGCGCCTGAGGCCGCCGGAACCGGGATCGCCCCGGCCGCTTTCAGGCGTTTCACCACCCGGTCCTTGCCCAATGCGGCCATCACGGCAAACAGGCTGGGAGCGACCGCTTGCCCCGTCAGGGCCACGCGCGATCCGTTGATCAGCGCCCCGGCCTTCACACCCTTCTCCTCGGCAAAAGCCCGCAGCAGTTGCTCCGTCGTCCCCTCGGTGAACGGCTCAAGACCCGGGTAGCGCTCTCCCAACTGCATCAACAGCAGGCGCGTTTGTTCATCTGCGAGAAATTTCGCCACAGCAGCGGTATCGTATTCAAACGCGTCGCTGAAGTACGCGCGAAAGGGGCCGGCAAAGTCTTTCAGGTTGCGCGCCCGCGGCTGCAGCAATGCGATGGTCCCAAGTATTTCGTCTTTGTCGCGATCGCAGGAAAAGGCGGCCCTGGCCCATTCCTCCGCGATCCATGGCAGCAGTTCCTGCGGGGTATAGCGGCGGATCCATTCCGCATTGAACCAGGCCAGCTTGTCGTTGTCGAACACCGCGTTGGACCGTGAAATCCCATCCAGCGAAAACAGGGCAATCAGTTCTTCTGAGCTGAAAATCTCCTTGCCCGCATTTCCCGGCGTCCAGCCCAGCAGCCCGAGGAAATTGCGGAACGCTTCGGGAACGATCCCCAGGTCCTGGTATGCCAGCACGCTGGTCGCGCCATGACGTTTGGAAAGGCGGCTCTTATCCGGCCCGAGAATCAGCGGCAGATGCGCGAAGACAGGCAGCGGCTCTCCCAGGGCCTGGTATTGCAACACCTGCTTGGGCGTGTTCGAGATGTGATCCGCCCCGCGAATGACGTGCGTTAACCGCATGTCCAGGTCATCGGCAACCACGCTGAGGTGATAGGTGGGCACGCCATCCGACCTCAGCAGCACAAAGTCTTCCAGCTCCGCGTTGGCGAATTCCACTCGCCCAAAAACCGCATCGTCAAAAGCCGTCACGCCCCCATCCGGGACGGCAAAACGCAAAGCGCCTGGTTCGCCCGACTGCGCCCGCTGGTACGCGGCCGCCGGATCGATCACCCGGCAGCGGCGGTCGTACATGGGAGGCCGTCCGGCCGCCACGGCTTCCGCCCGTCTCTGCTCCAGCTCTTCTTTGCTGCAAAAGCAGTAATAGGCGTGCCCACTCTGGCGGAGCCTTTCCGCGGTGGCCCGATAAAGCGGCAGTCTTTGCGATTGGGAAAAGGGCCCTTCATCCCAATTGAGGCCAAGCCAGCGCATGCCGTCGAGAATGCCCTGCACCATGTCCTCGGATGACCGGTCGAAGTCCGTATCTTCGATGCGCAGAATGAAAACCCCACCGGCATGACGGGCAAATAGCCAATTGAACAGGGCCGTACGCGCTCCGCCGACATGCAGATAGCCGGTGGGCGAAGGGGCAAAACGAACACGAGGGACGAAGGCGGCTTCTTGCATCTATCACGATGCTAAAGCAAATCAGGAAATGCGATCACACCCGCGGTGGATAGGAAGCAGGCGGCGGCGCAGGGTAGACCGAGGAGGCCGGTACCACGTTCCACGGCGCGAACGCCAGGAAGTACGGCATGATGATGTTGATTAACGGGATCAGCATCAGTAGCGAAAGAAAAGGACTAAAGCCGGCTTTCTTGAAGATGAACCAGTAGGGGATGACAACCAGAAGCGAGCCTATAACGGCGAAGAAGCCGAGGAACGGAAAAAATAACAGCGAGTGCGAGTGTCCGTAAGGAAGCATGCTTCGATCTCCACAAAGAAGTGGACGCCAGCTTACCCCTCGTTCGGGTTCGGGGCAAGAAGAAAGCCCGGCTTGTTGCCCCGGACCTGGGGAAGGCAGGGCTGGGGCCGAGTCACGCAGCAAATTTTTCCCGCATCAGGCAGCCTGGCGAATTTCCTCTACACTTATTAGTTGAGCAGGCACCCTGGCAATGCCGAGACGTATCTTTTCGCTGGCCGTCATTTCACTTCTGTTCTGGTCGGCTGGAACACAGATCCTGGGCGCCCCTCGTGCCAAAGAGCCCCCTCCCCCTCCCCCTGGCCCGGATCTACGCATTCCGGTTGAGCCGTTAGGCTATCGCCCACCCGGCTCGCTGTACCTGCTCTCGGGAAGGGTCTTCAGCACACTCGATTTCATCGATGCCCACCATCTCCTGTTTACGTTCCACGAGCCGCGCTTGATGCGCCGCGAGGAGAATCCGCCGCCAGAAGATCACGACCAGGTGATCGAGGCTGTGGCCCTCGACCTGCCGGATGGGCACGTTCACGCTTCCACCGAGTGGCGGATGCACGATCGCTCGAGATACCTTTGGCCCCTCGGCGGCGGCAGATTCCTTGTCCGCCAGGGCAACGCCTATTCGCTCACGGACGATTCGCTGAAGCTGCGTCCTTATATCCAGGTAACAACTCCGGTTGAGGATACGCAAATCTCTCCCGATGGCCGAATCCTGGTCGTGGAACACGAATACGAGAAGCACACGCCGGAACAACACCGTAAGTTGGTGGAGCAGGCAAACGAGTACGGAGACCCGCCTCCGGCGGAAGATACCCAGATCACCCTGATCGATGTGCCGACAAAGGATGTACGCAAGGCGCTGCGCACGGAAAATCCCATCAACCTGCCCATCACGTCCCGCGGCTATATCGGCGTGGCCAGAGATAGCGGCGAGGACCAGTTCCTGATCCGCTTTATCCCGTTCTCAGGGGACGAGGTGGTGCTGGGCCGGGTAGCGTCGACGTGCACGCCTCACGAACATTTCGTCAACCAGGATGCGCTGATTATTGAAAGCTGCGGTCCCAAGTCATCCGACGTTTATCTGGACACCTGGACCACCGATGGAAAGAAGCTTTGGAGCGCCCGCCGCGACGGCCACCTGGTTTGGCCGACCTTCGCTTACTCGCGAAACGGAGACCGGTTTGCCATGAGCCTGCTGCGGATATCCCACTACATCGATCTCATCGACTCCCTGAACGATGAAGATGTGCGGGAGCAAGTGGTGCAGGTCTTCGATTCAGCCACCGGCGCCATCTTGTTGACCACCAGCGCTTCCCCCGTCCTGACCGGGGGCCAGAACTTCGCTCTATCGGGAGATGGAGAACGGTTGGCGGTGTTGCACGCTGGGGCAATCGAAATCTACAAAGTGCCGCCCCCACCGGGTCCGGAAAAAACCGAGACCCAGGTAGCCAGAAGAAAGTGAGTTCCGCTTACGCCTTTTGCGTGACAGCCTTTACCCGCGCATGCAAGCGGCTCTTGTAACGGGAGGCAGTGTTCTTGTGCAGGACACCCTTCTGCACACTCTTGTCGAGGGCGGAGACGGTCTTGCCGTACTGTTCGGCGACGCTCGAAGAATCGCCCTTGGTAATAGCCTCGCGCAGTGCGCGCAACGACTTGCGAACCAGGCTCTTGTTGGAGCGGTTCACCGCGGTACGCTTAACGGTTTGACGGGCGCGCTTCAGCGCCGACACATGATTTGCCATGGTAAATCCTTATCTTTGTTGGAACTGGAAGTAGGCGCGGAAAACTGCCGATACCCACAAACCCTAAGTTTACGGGTTTTGTGCGGTCACGGTCAATGCCGTCCCAGGCAGCACCCCTCGGTCTCTACCGTGCATCTAACGGGTCAGTTTTCACGGAATAAGCGTTGACGCGCTGACCGGCAAACGCTACTCTGTGCGCATCCCCGGGAAATATCTGGTAATTATCACCAAACCGGCCGAGCTTCCCACGCACGCGAAGGTCTCTGCTTCGCGGCCCGAACAAAAATCGTGTTTTGCAGCAACCCCAACAATCATGTCGGCTCCCATGGCGCTGACAGGAGGTCATTTCTTCGCTTGATGAGAAAAGCGCTGGAAATTACGCCCAACCTGGAGACCCTTTTCGGGACTCGCGATGAAAATCTGAGGCT
>JBARKD010000464.1:0-13259 GCA_049800615.1 Acidobacteriaceae bacterium
GTTCATAGAGGCGTGACCCGAGGTCAGGATCATGCCCCACCGTTGATCCTTTTCCGTGCTGGGTTACGATGATGCCCTCGCGCTCGAGTTCCAGGTAGGCGCGTTTGACGGTGATCACGCTCAGCTGGAGCTCTACCGCCAGTGCGCGTATCGAGGGAATAATCTCCCCAGGTTTCCACTCGCCAACAGCCACTTTCTGGCGGATCTGCTCGATGATTTGGAGGTACATCGGGCGGCCATCGGATTGAGAGATGACAATCGAGCTGTTCATCTGTGCATACTCAGTATATACAGTGAGCAGTCAGTGTCAATAAGAATTTTTGGAACGAGGATTTGCGGTATCGAGGAGAGATGCTGGCCCGTGTGACGTCTGGTCGCAAATTGGCGGCGCGCGCTTTGAAGGATCTCGACGAACACATTATCGCCAATGCACTCAATGAATACTTCTGTCCGTATAACGTCGGTACTCTATCGGTGCAGGCTCCTCAAGAGAAGATCGCAATATGTTTGGCTACAACTTTTTCGAGTGTTTCGCTCAGGGGTGGCCAGCCCACGGGCAGAATCGCATTCGCCACGGACCTTCTCATCTGCGTCGAGCCATATTTTCTCTCCTGAATTGAGATTTCCCTGCGGACAGTTCAGCACAACTATTTACTCGCGCTCTTCCCGGCCAATTGCCTATTTCCGGATTGCTGACTCGGCCAATCGCTAACTTGCAACTGATACTGACTGCAGCGTCCCCCACGGTAATGTCACATGGTAAGCTGATCGTCCACGAATGGATGCACGCTGTTCTGCATCCCAAGCTGGTTATTGTCCCTGGTTTTCGATACGATCGCGCGGGATTTGGACACGCAAACGCATGGCTCCTGCGTGAGATGGATGGCCACGCCGATGGACTCCGATCGCCGGAGAAGAGTCGAGAGCATCTTCGAGAAGGCGTTGGATGCGGGCGCTAACGAGCGCGCCGGTGTCCTGGAGCAGTCCTGCGCCGGAGACGAGGCGCTGCGCCGCGAAGTCGAATCCCTGCTCGCCCAGAATGAGAATGCGGGGACCTTCCTTCATGTTCCTGCGTTTGCCGTCCCCGTTCCGGTCCCGGAGCGATCGCATCGCTCGAGAACATTGCCTCCCTTGTCGGGCTTTGCCAAGGACGTCATCGGCCACTATCGAGTCCTGGACAAGATCGGCAGCGGCGGGATGGGCGTCGTCTATAAGGCGACAGACATTCGCTTGGGCCGCTCCGTGGCTCTGAAGTTTCTTCCTGAAAATCTCGCTCGAAATCCGCAAGCCCTGAGGCGTTTCCGACGTGAAGCGCAGGCGGCATCCGCCCTGAGTCATCCGAATATCTGCACCATCTACGACATTGGTGAAGAGGGAGGCGAGGCCTTCATCGTCATGGAATTGCTGGAAGGCCAGACCCTGAAAGAGCGGATTGCCTGCGGCCGGCCAAAGCTTGGCGATCTACTTGGACTCGCCGTTCAGATCACGGACGCTCTCGAAGCAGCGCATCGAAGAGGGATTATTCATCGCGACATCAAGCCGGCGAATATCTTTGTCACTAAACGCGGCGAAGCAAAGATTCTGGATTTCGGGTTGGCGAAACTGCAAGAGCTAGGGTCCCGGGACCATGAATCAGAAGCCCCCTGGTGCGCCAAGGCTCTATCCTCGGCCTCCGATGACACACCGGCCGCCGGGGTCGATCGTGGATACCTGACCAACGCCGGCATGGTAGTTGGCACGGTGACCTATATGTCCCCTGAGCAGGCGAGAGGTGAACAACTGGACGCCCGCACGGACATATTTAGCTGGGGCACCGTACTCTACGAACTGGCAACAGGTCGGGAGGCGTTTCCAAGAGACACCGCCGTCATAGGGTTTAACGTGCTCGCCGAGCGATGCCCCGACCCGCCTTCGCATGTGAATCCGCAAGTAAACTCGGAATTCGACGCCATCATCACTCGCTGCCTGGAAAGAGACCGAGTCCGGCGTTATCCCGACGCCGCGGCCTTGCTCGCTGACCTGAGGAGGCTCAGGCGGAGAACTGATTCAGTAGATACGCCTATGGAGGTAAGGGCGTCGATACTATCTCCGTCTCCCGAATTCGCGGATTCCATTGCCGTGTTCCCCTTCGAAAATACGGGGCGTGAGCCGGATAAGGAATATTTGAGCGACGGTATCACGGAGTCAATCATTAACAGCCTCGCGCGATTGAGGCACTTGCGTGTGGTTCCTCGCACGACGATGTTCCGTTATCGCGACAGAGCCGCGGACCCAATTCAGGCCGGTCGAGAGTTGCGCGCCCGCATCGTCCTGACGGGCCGCGTGGCGGAGCGCGGAGACCAACTCATCGTAGATGCCGAACTCACGGATACTGCTCAAGAATCGCAACTCTGGGGCGGGAAGTACATGCGAACGCTTCCGGATATTCTGGCGGTTCAGGAGGAGATAGTCGATGCGGTCTCAAAGAGGCTGCGGTTGCAACTAAGTGATGAGGACAACGAACGTCTCATCCGTCGTCCTACCCAGAACCGCGAAGCATATATCCTCTTTGTCAAAGGCTGGTATTACGCCAACAAGTGGAGCCCCGAGGGCCTTAATAAGGGACTTGCCTACACGCAGCAAGCCATCGAAGCCGACCCGGCCTATGCGGAACCGTATGCGGTGCTCGCCTACGTCTATTGTATGTTGGGCCATTTTGGCACCATCGCTCCGACCGCCGCGTTTCCCAAGGCAAAGGCGGCGGCACTCAGGGCGCTGGAAATTGACGATACGTTTGCCGGCGCCCACTTCTCGCTCGGAATGGTCCGTCTTCTATACGATTGGGACCTTCCCGGCGCCGAGACGGAAATCCAGAGAGGTCTGCAACTGGCTCCAAACGATGCCAGTGGTCGTTTCGCGTACGGCGAATGGTTGATCGCGATGGGGCGCTTCGAGGAGGCGATCGTGGAATTGGAGCGAGCCCTGGACCTTGACCCGCTTTCAAGTCCGATCAGCGCCAATCTTGCCTGGGCCTACGCCTTCGTCCGGAATTTTGATCGAGCACTCGAGCAGATCCGTAAGACGATTGAGCTCGATCCCTCGTTCATTGCCGCCCAGGCACTCCTCGCCGTGCTGCTCTCGCGTGCAGGGTATTTCGAGGAAGCTGTCGTGGAGGCGGAGAAGTGCTCTGCCCTTCCTGGGTCTGATTTGCGGTGCCGTACAACGTTGGGATTGGTATATGCAAACGCGGGCCGAACGGAGGAAGCCAGGAGGATCGCCGGGGAAGTCGAAAGTCAGCCGCTGCTTCGCAGGATGAGCTCGGGACTGCTCTATATTTATAGTGCCTTGGGCGATCGCGATCGGGCGATGCAGTGGTTGGAAGAAGCTTATCAGGGGCGTGTCAGCAACCTTGTCTTCCTCCGCCACTCACCCGAACTCAAAAGCTTGCAAGGCGATCCACGCTTTGAGGACCTGCTTCATCGTATCGGTCTCCCAGCATAGCGGATCTATTCGGATAGAACCCGAAGCAGAAATCAAGTGCCCGGCACGCTCGTACCAAGACCGTTCTTCGCTCACCGGATTTGGAGCACGCGAAGCCGGCGATGTTGCCGGGCGAGATGTCCCTACTCACTTCGCAAGGCGAGCAGGGGATTGGTTCTGGCTGCCCGTGTTGCTGGTAACGCAGACCCCGCTAACGCCAACACAAGCATGGCAATCGTAGAGAGCATCAGGGCGACCGGATCGAAGGGGCTTACTCCAAATAGAAAAGAACGCAATAAATGAGATGTTGCTACCGCTCCAAGCAGTCCTAAAGCACAACCGATCGCTGTGAGTTTGGCTCCGGAAATAAGGATGAGATTGAGCACGCCTGAGCGTTGACACCCTAGCGCCATACGTATGGCCATTTCCTGCTCGCGCAGGGCCACAGAGAAAGCGATGACGCTGTAGATTCCAAGCACGGCCAGCAAAACGGCGACGATGGCAAAGGATGAGATGAGGGCCGTATTGAACCAACGCGGCGCTTCACTGGCGGAAACAGCGTGCTCCATGGTCTGTACCTGAATCAGAGGCAGCTGGGGATCGATGGAGTGCACGGTTGCGAGCAATGCGTTCTCCATTTGCTCCGGAGGAAGGCTGGTGCGGAGCACGATGTATCCGTAGGTGCCGTACAAATCCGTGGAAGAAGCAAGCTCACCATAGGCGATTCCCAGTTGGCTTGCAGGTTGATAAAACTGCTCCAGTGTGGCGCCGTCGGGAGTCCACTGCTTGACATCGCTGACCTCGCCGACCACCGTCATCCATGGAGCTGAGGTACCCAATGTCCCCACGAGCATGCGTTTGCCGATGGGGTTTTGACCGGGCCAAAAATGTTCGGCGAGTTTGCGACTGACAATGACAGCCAAGGGCGATTTCGCCGTATCGTCCTCGTTAAAGAAGCGGCCGCGCAGCAGCGGAATGCCCATCGCGTGGAAGTAATCGCCAAAGACGGCCGAGGGCCATGCGAGATTCAAGCTTGCTCCTTTAGGAGGCACGTAACCTTCCACAACGAAAGAGCCTTCCGTTGTATTGCCGGTAGCCGGGAGTATAGAGGTTACGCCAACTGTCTCAACGCCGGGCAGTTGCCGCAGGCGGCGCAGGAGCTCGCTGTCAAATGCGTCGACCGAGGTTTGCGTGGCGTACTGCTGTCGCGGCAGTCCAAAGCCGGCAGTGAGGGAGTGATCGGGACGGAAGCCGAGGTCTACGGCACGGGCTTTCTGAAAGCTGCGCAGGAGCAGCCCCGACGCAACCAGCAGGACGAGCGCAACGGCAACTTCTCCGATGACCAACACCGAACGCAGGCGTGTCTGGTTGCCGCCCGACGTGCCGGTGCGACCACCTTCCTTGAGTGCATGGTTTACGTCGGTGTGTATGGCAGCCAGCGCCGGTACTACTCCGCAGACCAGTCCCGTAGCCATGGCAAGTAGCAGGGCAAAGACGGCAACATGTGTATCAAGTCCGATCTCACTGATGCGGGGAAGGGTCTCGGGCAGCAGTCCAACACCCACACGCAAGAAAAGCGCGGCTGTACCCAACCCTAAGATGCCGCCCGTTACGCTTAGTACCAGACTCTCCAGCATTGTCTGTCTTACGAGGGCGACGGTGGAGGCACCGAGCGCGAGGCGGACTGCCAGTTCTCTGCGTCTGCGAATCGCGCGAATGAGCAAGAGGCCGGCCAGATTTGCGCAGGCAATCGCCAATACGACGATGACTGCCGAGAAAAGAATCCGCAATAGGGGACGAACCGCTTCCACTGTCTCCTCTTGCAGCGGCTTGACCAAAGCGCTAATCCGCAGACTCTGCATGCGGGCCGGATAGTTGCTCATGGTTACCCGCGCGACTCGCTCGGCATCGTCCTGTGCCTGCTGAACGCTAATGCCGGGTTTGAGGCGGCCCATCATGCCGAAGTTCCAGTTGCCCTCATTGTCCAACTCCTGCTGCGTCATGCTTAGGGGCACCCATAACTCGCCGCGGTTGAGATGTTGGCCAACCATGGGAAGTTCAAAGTTGCGCGGCATGACGCCGATGATGATGTAGGGATCGCGGTTGAGGTAGATCTTTGTGCCGATGACCTGGGGGTCGCCATGAAAGCGGCTGAGCCACGCGGCATAGCTCAGCACGACGATCTGCTGGCGCTGCTCGTCTTCCTGCTGCGTAAAGATGCGACCCAGCATCGGAGATACGCCCAACGCCGAGAAGACTCCACTGCTCATCCGCGTGGCGTCCACTACAGCCGCGTCGCCTGCGCCGGAGAGCTGGAACGATGTAGGTTTGAATGCGCCGAGGGCGGCGAAGCTATGTGTGTAGCGTGCGTAGTTATGGATGTCGGCCGAGGTAACACCGGCTTCCAGAGCGCTGTCGTCGGCATTGGCCCCGTAGAGCAAGTCCGAGAGGATAACGAGCTGATTCGAGTTGGGAAAAGGAAGAGGGCGGAGCAGCACACCTTCGATGATCGAGAAGATTGCAGTAGAGCCTCCAATGCCGATTGCCAGCATCAGCACGGCGGTGACAGTAAATCCCGGCGACTTGCATAATCGGCGGACTGTATAGCGAAGGTCGTGCACTGACTGCGCCAGTCCCGGATAAGAGCGCTCGTTACGGTGGAGCTGTTTCGCCTGCTCCACACCTCCATAAGCTCGTCTGGCTGCCCGACGCGCCTCGTCAGGATTCATGCCTTTGCTCACAAATTCGTCTTCTATGAGGGCAAGATGAGCCGCGATCTCTCTCTGCAATTCCGTCTCTGCCTTGGAGTTGGTAAAGAGGCTATAGAACTTCAGGACGATGCGTCTCAGATACCTCATGGTTAAAGCTCCTCCACCAAAAGCCTTTCGACCAGCCCGGCCATTTTCCTCCAGCGTTGCGTCTCCTCACCGAGACCCTTCTGTCCTGCCTTGGTGATGGCGTAGTATTTCGCTTCCCGGTTGTTTTCTGTTTTTCCCCATGTACCTCGTATCCAACCGTATTGTTCGAGGCGAACCAAAGCGGGGTAGAGCGTACCTTGATTGAGATTGAGGAGACGGTCAGAGACCTGTTGAAGCCGGGTAGCAATCTGATATGCGTGTTGTGAACCCATGGTGTCCAGGGTGCGTAAGACGATGAGATCGAGTGTTCCCTGAAGTAGCTGAATCGGTTCTGGTTCTTTACTTGACATCCAAGTGGTCCTTTCAAGAAGAGAATCACACTCCTTCCACTAGTGTGTCAAATGAAATAGACTAGTGCCGCCATCAGGCTTGACCTCCAAACTCCTTTGCAGAAAGCATTTCATACAACGCCGGCTTTGTGCCGAGCCCACTTAGCGGATGGGAGAACCATGATCGAACCCTACAAGATTAGCGTCCCGGACGAAAGGCTTACCGCGATCCGCGCGAAGGTGCAAGCTTATGACTGGGACCAGCTTTCCGATGCCGGCGCCTGGCGTTCTGGGGTTGGGCTTCGTGATCTTCGTCGCTTGACCGACTACTGGCTGGAAAACTACGACTGGCGCGCGGCTGAGCAACGCCTCAATCGACTTCCGCAATATGTAACTGAGATCTCTGGAGAGCGGCTTCACTTTATCCATGTGAAGGGCAACGGCAAGAAGCCCCCAGTGCTCTTGCTGCATGGATGGCCTGGATCATTCCTGGAGTTCGAGCAGGTTCTCGGCCCGCTATCAGAGGACGGCCACGACGTAGTCGTCCCATCGTTGCCTGGATTTGCCTTCTCCCGCCCGATCACAGGGATTATCGGACCACGCAGGGCAGCCGAGTTGATGCACCAGGTTATGGTTGAACTGTTTGGCAAGACTCGGTACGTCGTACAGGGCGGGGATTGGGGAGCCGCGATCGGCAGTTGGATCGCCCACAAGTTTCCCCACGCCTGCATGGGACTTCACATCAATATGGTCAATGTCGTCACCGCAGATGCGGAGCCGACCACTGAAGTAGAGCGAAACTTCATGAGGCGTTGTGAAAAGCTGCTTGACCGCGAAACGGCCTACTCGCACCTGCAGGAGACGCGGCCTCAGACACTTGGCGTAGCAATGGCCGACAGCCCCGTGGGCATCGCCGCGTGGATTCTGGAGAAGTTCGGAAACTGGGCGGACCTACCACGCGCACCTGATGGGAGCCCTGAAATCTGGGGCACGTTTACTGAGGATCTGCTGCTCACCAATCTCATGCTCTACATCGCGCCCGGAGCCGTCGTGACTGCTACATGGATCTACCAGGGTAAGAGATTAGAGGGTGGAGCTACATTTCCATCTGGCACCCGTATCGGTGTACCCACCGGCATTGCCGCATTCCCAGACCCTGTGTTTCCGCCACCACCCCGGTCCCTGGCAGAGAAGACTTTCAACGTCATCCACTTCACCGAGATGGAGGCCGGAGGCCACTTCGCTTCCTTGGAGCAGCCGCAGGCATTTTTGGCTGATCTTCGCGCCTTTATCCAAGCGCTCCTTTGAGCGGCCAACTGCCGGCGACCCGACCTGTTGCTGACGGTAAGCGTTAAGGGACAGAGGGGGCATCCGTCTCACAGGAGATGCCGGCTAAGCCGGTGCAGACAGGCAACGCAAAGGACGCAACGAGATCTGATTCTCTGTCGGGAAGTTCGATGGAATCGGAATCGTCACCCGTCCAGTGGCTATCCACTCCACACCGCGTGCCAGCAGCGTTTGAAAACCGACGCATTCAAGGTCCGGGCTTGGCTCGTGCGCCCAGGTGTGTCCAAGCATGGTGACATAGATGCGACCCCGACCGTACATATGTACCCAGTCCATCGGCTCATTCTGCTGGGTGACAGGAGAATGAGCGTAAGTAAGGAAGTCAAAACCTGTCACTGGTCCATGTTGCCCGTGTGTCAGTTGCTCCGACGGATGCATCCAGACGCGTGGCATCCCGTTTGTAATCGGGTGATGCGGATCCCGCACGTGAATTTGAAAGTCCAGCCGCCGCGGATGGTTGGGTTCAAAGCCCTCTCCGGCCGGGACCTCAATTACTTCATCGTGATCTCCGATGTGCACACTGGGACCGAACGTCTTTGGCCGCCATCCCATGCCGATCATCTCGTTGTACTCAGGCCATAACAGAAACGCGTTATTGGCCGCATGATAACTCAGCATCCCGCCACCACCACGAACATAGGCGACAAAGGCTTTTCGCACCGGCTCGGGCCACATCAGCGCTTTCGCATCGTAGCCGCTGTTGAAATTTACAATCACCGCGTTGTAAGCCGTAAAGTCTGGCCGCCACGTGTCCCAGGCATTCGCTGGTGAATCACTCGGAGGAGTTGTCGAGACGTCGACATCAAACATGCCGGCGTTGCCGAGTATCTCGCGGATGGCTGCCGTAGCCACCTGCCACGTATGGTTATTCATTCCATCTACGATCAGGATGCGTGACTTCCGGCGCCCAGCGAAAGCGCGGAGGCGGGTGCCGAGGGCGAGTTTCAACGTGGACGTTGTGAAGCTCCGGCGATTCATAAATAAAGAGATATTTTCCTCTTCCCTGAAAGAGACATCCTCGTCTACCCGATTTTCCGTGCCGACGTCCCCTAGTGTATCGCCGCGACCCATGGTTCGCCCAACAATTGAAGTAGCGGCTGGATTGGTTCCGATAGGGGCCGGATCATCGACTCGATCGTTTCCGAAGCGGCGCTTTTCTCGTTCCTGGTAATCAACGGAAAAACCGTCACCTGTTACGTTCCAATGCTTTCGCTTTCCGCTATCCGGCCATGAGATGTTTCGTACCCTGGACGTGTTACAGCTGCTGTTGCCGATCCCGTTACCAACTCATGCCAGATTTTTTGCCGGGCGTCTACACTATCATTGTGGCCACCCCCGCCGGACCTCCTCTTACCCAGCTCCCCCCGGGAAAATCCCAGGACCACCGACCCATGCCGCAGACCGTGGCCATCAACGTCCCCAGGTTGACCGCTCCGACCTTCTATATCACTGGCCGCCAGCCGCTCAACCCCGGAGCCATCCTGCTGGCTATCGTGGCCGCCGCCGTCGCGCTTTCCTCGGTCCTCTATGCCCTGAATCACAATGGACATGCACATATCACCTCCGGCGGCTCCGATCCTGGCCGTTCCGCGGGCGGCATACCCGGACCCGCCTCAGCGGTCGACCAGAAAGACGATGACGATCCAAATCAGATCGACACCATCGTCATCGGCGATCCTTCCGAGGCTCCTATGCCCGCGCGCCCGGGCAACCACGTCAGCTCTGTTCACCCCACAATCCTCGTTCACCTTCCTCGCTCGGGCGATCAGATGGGCTTCATCCCAAACACGCCTGCGGGCCACCTCCTCTACAACTGGCTTGCCGCCTTTAACCAGGCAAGTTACCCCGCACTTGCCAATGCCCTGCCCAATGTCGCTCTCGCCTCCGCGACCGCCGCACAGATGGAACTCCGGCGGCAAACAGGCGGTGTCAGCCTGCTCTCTGCCAAGGAGGTCCAGCCCGGTGTTCTCGTTTTCCGGCTGCGCGATCAGACTCCCTCGGCGACGGAGGTCCTCGGTACCCTACAGGTTCGTGCAAAGTCCAGCCCTGCCTCGATCGCGAGCTTCAGTCTCCGCGCCGTTCCCCCGCCCCGCAAAGGCCCCTAACACCGTGGCTGTTGCACTACTGCCTGCCTCATCGCGATGAGCGAACCGGCAGTTCTCATTTCCTCTACACCGGACCAGTAGAGCAGCCTCGCCGCTACATATATACAGATAGACTTTACAGTCTACCTGTATATATGGCACACTGATTCAGTGAGCCGTCCAACAACTTCTTCTGAGACCGATCTCGCTTCTACACTCGCGCTTGAGATCCGTACGACCGTCGGCAAGCTCAAGCGGCGTCTCCGCGAACACGGAGAACGCAGCGACTTAACGCCGTCGCAGGTATCCGTTGTGCTTCAACTGGAGAAGGATGGGTCGGCTACGGTCTCCAGCCTCGCGCGAGCCGAAGGCATGCGCCCCCAATCCATGAGCGCAGTGATTACGCCGCTGCAGGAAGCAGGCCTGGTCAGTGGTGCTCCCGATCCGAACGACGGTCGCCAAACTCTGATGTGTCTTACGCAAAAATGCCTCAAGTGGCTCAAGGAGGGCCGGGCCGCGAGACAAGACTGGCTCACCAAGAGGATTTCGCAAAAGCTTTCTATTCGTGAACAGGAAAAACTTCAGGCAGCTCTCGGACTGCTGATGAAGCTTGTTGAGGATTGAGAAGCGCTGCTGGAGCCGATTTGCAACCACGGATTTGGAAAAAGGGGCGTAACAACATGAACCGGCTTATTCTCGTGTCGTACTTATTCGGTGGCGTTTTTACGGCGAACGCCATCCCTCATTTTGTGGCCGGCGCGATGGGATGCGCCTTTCAGAGTCCCTTCGCAAAACCGCCCGGTAAGGGGCTCTCCTCTTCAACGGTCAACGTTCTCTGGGGATTCTTCAACGCGATCGTCGGCTATCTGCTTGTCGCGCACGTCGGAGATTTTCATCCGCGGTCGTTGAGTCATATCCTCGCGTTCGGGCTGGGTGCATTGCTCATCAGCATCAGTATGGCGCGTCACTTCGGGCAGTTCCACGGAGGCAACACCTCCACGCGCGCATGAAAAATACGGTGACTGGCACGTTCCGCTCTTTGAGGAGCTTCAACTTCCGTTTGTGGACGGCTGGCGCCTTGGTTTCAAACATTGGGACCTGGATGCAGCGCATCGCCCAGGACTGGCTCGTACTCACCCAGTTGACCCATCATGACGCTTCGGCGCTGGGCATCGTCATGAGCCTGCAGTTTGCCCCGCAGCTCCTGCTGCTGCCCTGGACGGGATCAGCCGCCGATCGTCTCAATCAACGCAAGCTCTTGATGCTCACCCAGGCGACGATGGGCGTGCTCGCGCTTGCCTTGGGGTTCCTCACTATCGCAGGCATCGTCCAGCTCTGGCACGTTTATGCGTTTGCAGTCCTGTCTGGCTCTGCCGCAGCGCTTGATGCTCCCGTGCGACAGACCTTCGTGGCAGAGATGGTCGGCGACGGGGATCTTCCGAATGCGGTGGCCCTGAACTCAACTTCGTTCACCGCTGCACAAATGGTTGGCCCCGCAGTCGCCGGTTTGCTCATTGCCAAGGTTGGCCTCGGATGGGCGTTTCTTCTGAATGGGCTTTCTTTTGGAGCGGTGCTGATCTCGATGTACTTCTTCCGTGTGTCCGAGCTCCGTACGAGCGTCAGGGCGAATCGCACAACGTCTGGATTCCGCGAAGGACTTCGTTACGTGTGGAAACACGAAGACCTTAGAGCCATCCTGATCATGTTGTTTCTGATCGGCACGTTTGGTCTGAACTTTCCCATCTTTATTTCAACCATGGCCGTGAGCGTCTTCCACTCCGATGCACGCGGTTTCGGCTTGCTCTCTTCCATCATGGCGATAGGCACCCTCTCAGGGTCGTTGCTTGCTGCCGGTCAGAGAAAACCGAAGTTCGCGTCCCTGTTGGCGGGAGCCGGTGTCTTCGGAGTGGGATGTGCTCTAGCCGGAGTCGCGCCTGGTTATTGGTCGTTTGCGTTCTCTCTCGTGGTCATCGGCGCGGCCGCCCTTACGTTCTTCACTGGCACCAACAGTCTCATGCAGCTCTCGACAGAACCGGCGATGCGCGGCAGGGTCATGGCCCTGCGGGTTGGCATTGCACTTGGGGGAACCCCGATCGGAGCTCCGATCATCGGTTGGGTTGCCAACCACTTCGGCCCGCGCTGGGGGTTAGGCATCGGCGCCCTTGCTGGATTCGCGGCGGCCCTGGTCGCACTCTTTGTTCTGGCCCGTCGCGAAGAACCCCTCCTCGCGCAATCTTCGGCGCCGTGATACGACTGAGGACCACGGTAATTTCACCAAGATGTACGCGAGCAGTAGGATAAGAAGTAGGCTGGAGCATTTATGACCTTGACTCAAACGACTACACCTCGCCGGCACGCCTATACGGGCCCCGACCTACCCCAGTTGCCCGAGCCCTCTTTTGCTGAACGGGTCCGGACACTGGCAACGCTGACCTCGGTCGCAACTCTGTCGACGATGTCCCGCAAGTGCCCCGGTTACCCGTTCGGCTCCCTGATGCCCTATGCGCTCGACCTCGAAGGCCGTCCGCTCTTTCTAATTAGCAACATGGCGATGCACACTCAGAATCTCAAGGGAGAACCGAAAGCCAGCCTTTTTGTCGGCCAGATCGCCGAAGGGGATCCTCTCGGCGCAGCCCGGGCGACCATGGTTGGTAATGTCGAGCAAGTCCCTGCGTCCGATGTGGTTTCCGTCCGGGAGATATATCTCGCTCGCCACGAGACCAGTCGATCCTGGGTCGACTTCGACGACTTCGAGTTTTACCGACTGCAGCCATTGGACATTTATTACGTCGGCGGCTTTGGTGTGATGGGATGGGTCTCTGCTGAGGATTACAGTCACGCTCAGCCGGATCCACTCGCTGAAGCTGCGCCCGGGATCATCGCCCACATGAACGCCGATCACGTCTCGGCCATGATTCTGCTGGCGCGCACGCAAGTGGGCTATGAAGCGACAGAGGCCGCGATGACGGCTGTCGACCGCCTTGGATTCTTCCTGAGGTTGAAGACCGCCGAAGGGATGAAGGGCGCTCGCATCAACTTTCTTCGTGAAGTCGCAACTGCGATGGATACTCGCAAAGTGCTGGTAGAGATGGTTCGTTCTGCCGAAGCGAGATCCTGAAACGCATGAATCATTTGAGCAAATGTGTCTACTGGCGGGCGCATGCGGGTGGGCTCTGTCAAGA
>JBARKD010000465.1:0-5202 GCA_049800615.1 Acidobacteriaceae bacterium
CTCTGAAAGCCCCGCCCCTTCAAATCGAAAAAGTCGCAAGCTCTGAGCGGAGCGCCATAGAAGCTCGATTCCACTTTAGAGCATTTCCCGACTCCAGATGCTTTTAGTAGGGAAGCCGCAGTCTGGCCTCAGAGACCGAGAGTCTTGGATTTTGATCGCGTCCCGGCCGAAGTCGTGCCTTGATAGAAATGCCTGGGAACTGCTTCCGGTCAGGTTTGGTTAGCGAGTACAGCCGGCGCTTCTGATCCGCATGCGGCTGGTTCCAACGACGCGACGGTCAAAACGCGGTAGCAATTGATGGCAACGATGCGTTCCTGTCCAGGAGCAGCAGGCGCAACTTCATGGGGCACGATGCCACCCAGAAGAAAGATGGTGTGTCCCCGATCGAGCTGTATCGATCTTCCTGCGCTTCGCCCCAGTGCACGGACCATGGACAAAGGCTCGCGCATCAACTCAGGGTAGACGACCAACTCACCTTCCGGCCGGCCCATCCTGCACGGGGTGAGCGCCGTGATCGCCGCGATGTCGCATTGCAGAACATCCCGATGGACACCCAGGAAGTCTCCTGACTCTTCGTAATACGAATAAGTCCCTGAGCCAGTGGCGGCAACCCCAAGCCCACATACTTCCGCGAGTCTCTCGGCCATCTGCTGGCACCCGTGCAGGCCCCAATGGAGCTCGCCGCCTGCAGCCGATCGATAGGCGCGTGCGGGAAAACCGCCCCGTCCCTCCGCGCCGTCCGAATCGGCGACAAGCGCGCGCTCCGCTTCCAGCCGCACGCGGTCCGCCTCTTGCTCTAAAGCTTGTAGCGTCTCTTCATCAAACAGTCCCCGAACCACAAGATATCCGCCGGCAGCAAACAGGCGGGATTGCAGAACCTCCGGCGGCGGATCGAATTGCCAATCCGAAGGTGCCAGGGACCGTTGATGGACGAGTTGCGGCGTCACACTAAGGCCAGCGGTGCGAGCACCGATTTACCCCTTGGGTTTTATCGGCGGTATTAGCGGTGGGTTCGGCGCCGCTAGCGGCGGCTTCAATGGTGCGATCGGCGGGGCCTTCACCGGCGGTATCAGCGGTGGCTCAGTCGGCTGCATAGTGATGGGTTTGACCGGTTTTATAGGTTCGACATTTTCTATTGGCTGGCTGGATGGATTCATTGCATCAAATCTCCGTTCGTGAAATCCGGAAAAATCTTGTAGACAAACTAGGGTGGGAATCTGGAGCGTCGCCATTATATACGGATCGAGAAAATTGCCAAGCACTCCGCAAGCCGCATCAGCGAAGGCGCTTTGCCGCAAAGATCGATCCTTGTCGGTTCCCCATCACGTCCTCTACACTGGCCCAGTGCAGGTGGTTTTCAGCTGTGAAAATACAACCTACATGTGGTGGCAGGCAGAGTTTCTCCGCTGGAACTATCTGCACGCCGGCATGCAAGCTGAATTGACGGCCCTGGTTTCCGCCACCGATGAGCCGCCAATCCGATTCAGCGGCGAAAGCGTCCGCGTTGCCAGCTACAAAGATTCGGTCCCCGAGGCGCCCCTTGCTGTCCTGAACAAGCCAGGCGGAATCGCAGAGTGGGCCGCGCTCAAAGGCCCTCGCGATGAAACCGTTCTGATCGTCGACCCTGATTCCGTGTTTGTGCGCCCGATAGCGGATCCCGGCCCTCTGCGGACGGGCGAGGCTTATTCCGAAGAGCACGGGTATATGTCCATTGACACGCCCGGAAACCGTACGGTGATTGACCGCCACTGTAGACAGGAAGCCCGCTCGCGGGTTCAGCCGGTAGGCATCTATATCTGCATAAATCGCGGTTCGCTGGCTGAGTTAGCCCGATGCTGGCTCGATAAATCGATCGAGATTGCCGCCGATCCTGTCTGCCGCGAAGCACTCAGCGGCACCGGCTGGCTGAGCGACATGTGGGGATACGCAATCGCCGCGGCTGAATTAGGAATACATCATGACTTAGCCGGTTTTTCCCAGGTTACCGGTACTGATTCTCTTGAAAACCCCATCATCCACTACTGCTTCCCCGTTATGGAAAATCGCAATGACGTGTGGGCGCCGGATACCCAAAAATCTATCTTGTGGAGTAAGTGGACCTACAGCCCATGGGAAAGCCCACCGGCTTCTTCGGACGCAACCGTGGAGGGCCAGTTATTGCTTGAGCGTCTACGGGGATTCATCGCCAGCAGGAACGGGGAAAACCAGCCATAGTCAACCATGCTGAAGGTGGATTGAGGCCAGCCCTCTTCTCACAGAGCTTTCCTGCAGCGCGATCCGGTTTCCCTGCATGACTGGAACACCTGCCTGCATTTGACTGGCGCGGGGCGGCAAATGAGCCGACTGTCGATGTTGGTGTCGACGATGGCTCAGTTCACCCTTGAGATCAATGGCCAGGAGCAAACGATTGAAGCAGAGGCGGAAATGCCTTTGCTCTGGGTTCTTCGCGACCTGCTTAACATGACAGGCACAAAGTACGGCTGCGGAATCGGGCTTTGCGGTGCCTGCACGGTGCACATCGAGGGAACAGCCACGCGTTCCTGCCAGACGCCCGTGTCAACCGCGGCGGGAAAGCACATCCTCACCATCGAAGGGCTCGCTATGCCGACTCCTCATCGCGTGCAGGAAGCCGTGCAGGAAGCATGGATCGCCGAACAGGTGCCGCAGTGCGGATACTGTCAGCCTGGGCAGATCATGTCCGCTGCCGCGCTTTTGGGCGGCAACAAGCATCCATCGGACGCGGACATCGACAACGCGATGGCGGGCAACATCTGCCGCTGCGCCACCTATTTCCGTATACGGAAGGCCATCCACCGGGCTGCCGAGGGCCTTGCATGAGCACCAAGCCGGGCGTGGCGCCCCCGCGGGTAAAGGCCGGCATCTCGCGCCGCACTTTCCTGGCAACTTCCGCTGCGGCCGGTGGCTCGCTGGTGGTGGGGCTTGCACTTCGCGGCCGTCTTCATCCCTTCTCTTCCTTAAATCCCAAAGACCCTTTTAATGCATGGGTTCACGTCTATCCGGACGGAAAAACGGAGCTGGTGCTGAATAAATCCGAGATGGGGCAAGGTGTTTTTACCTCGCTGCCTATGATCCTGGCGGAGGAATCCGAGATCGACTTTTCGACGATCACCGTTGTGCAAGCGGATAACGCGGACGGAACCGGAGGAAGCGGATCTGTCTGGGAAGGGTACAAACCACTGCGGCAGGCTGGAGCCCAGGTTCGCGAACTGATGATTGTGGCCGCTGCCCGGCGGTGGGGTGCGCCCGCCGCCGAATGCCGCGCGCGCAACAGCCAGGTCACACATTTTCCCTCGCACAGGAGTTTTTTGTACGCCGAGTTGGTGAGAGATGCACGGCGGTTACCACTTCCCGATCCCAACACGATTCCACTGAAGGACGCAAAGGATTTTACCCTTCTCGGCCGGTCGGTCCCTCATCTCGACATTCCCGATAAGGTAAAGGGAGCTGCAAAATTCGGCCTCGACACTCGCCTTCCCGGGATGGTTTACGCCGTCGTAGCCCAATGTCCGTATTTTCGCGGCGACCTGGTCCGCTTCCAGGCAGCGAAAGCAAAGGCTGTTCCGGGAGTGCTCGAGGTCTTCGAGATCCCAAGCGATCCTCGATCGGCTAACAAGAATACGCGCGAAGTTGCGGTCGTGGCCACGAATACATGGGCGGCGATCCAGGGACGCAAGGCGCTGGCAGCTGAGTGGAAGGCGGGACTATACCACGATGAATCCACGGAATCTCTCACCGCACAGATACGAGCAGGCCTGGATGCCAGGGAATACTGGAATTCCACAAATTGCAGCCTGAATCCTGACAGGGTTGCGGCAGCAAAGCGCATCGAGTGTGTTTACCAGTTCCCTTACCTGGCTCACGCGACCATGGAGCCCATGAACACAACGGTTCTCCTTGAGGGTCGACGCTGCGAGATATGGTCGCCGACACAAGCGGGCGCAGGACTTCAGGAAACAGCCGCCGGCCAGCTCGGATTGGACAAGCAGCATGTCACCGTGCATGTTACGTTTATGGGAGGAGGCCTGGGCCGGCGCTTTGGCGTGCCGTACGATCACCAGGCGATCGAGGTGGCCCGCCGCATGGAGCGGCCTGTTCAATTGTTGTGGACGCGGGAAGACGATTTTACCCACGACCGTTACCGGCCGGCCGGGATGCATCGGCTTCGCGGAGGGATCGACGAACAAGGCAATCTCGTGGCATGGACGGATCGCCTCGCCAACACGACCATCATCGGCCAGGGAGATCCCAAACGGGCGCAGGCCTTCGAACTGGGCGGCGCCCTGGATCACCCCTACCCGGCGCAGTATTTCCGCATGTCGTACGTTCCCGTGGACAGCGGAGCCACGCGCGGAGCCTGGCGCGGTGTCGAGATATCATTCAACGTCTTCGCGGTTGAGTCCTTTGTGGACGAGCTGGCTCACCTGGCAGGTGAGGATCCGTATCGCTTTCGGCGCAGGCTGCTCGAAACGGCAGTCGCCCATCCGGTTCCACCAAGATCAAATTTCGATGGCAGGCTGGCTGACCCGGGACGGGTGATAGAGATGCTCGACCTGGTTACGGAGAAAGCGGGCTGGGATAAGCCCCTTGGCCCGGGTCGTGGTCGCGGCATTTCATGCTTTTACTCGAAGACAAGCTATCTTGCTCAAGTGGCTGAGGTCACCGTCAAAGACGGACAGCTTAAGGTGAATCGCGTGGTCACGGTGGTCGACCCGGGGCTGGTCGTCAATCGAAACGGAATCCTGGCACAGATTGAAGGCGCGGTGCTGACCGGCTTGAGCGCCACGCTCAAAGAGCGAGTCACCGTCAAGGACGGGATGATTCAACAAAAGAACTTTAATAGCTACGAGGTATTGCGCATGCCGGACGCGCCCCGGCTCGAGACGCATCTTGTTGAGGGCGGCCGTCCTCCGGGAGGCATCGGCGAGCCTCCGCTGGCGCTCATTGGTCCCAGTGTTGCCAATGCAGTCTTCAACGCTACCGGGAAACGCCTGCGCGAGCTGCCGCTGCGGCTGGATGAGATGCCTTCGTAACTGGACGGGAATCCGGATTCGCCGCTTTTCGCACAGTCTTGAAATCCAAGCCGGTAGGCATTCTTTTTGCAACCGGAGACAGTCTCCGCATATCTGATGATATGGAAGCGTTTCCCGCTTCAATCGAGTTCGGGCAAGTCAATCTGTGCCC
>JBARKD010000466.1:0-3706 GCA_049800615.1 Acidobacteriaceae bacterium
TATTCGAGCAGCAGATGAACGTCGATCCCGTTCGTGTTGTACAGACCGCCATCATATTCGGCGATGCCTATGATCTTGTAGCCCTTGTCCATCATGAGCTTGGCGGCATTGGAGCCTACGTTGCCGAAGCCCTGGATGATCACCCGGCTGCCTTCGTGGGGCATGTTCAGGTAGCGCAAGGCTTCGTCGCACATTACGGCGATTCCGCGCCCGGTCGCCTCTTTCCGGCCCCTGGAACCACCGATGTTGAGTGGTTTTCCGGTGACTACCGCGGTCACCGTCTGGCGCATGTGCATGGAGTATGTATCCATGATCCAGGCCATCGTCTGCTCATTCGTGTTAATGTCGGGCGCCGGTACGTCCTTCTCCGGTCCCAGAAACTCGATCAGTTCCGACGTATAACGGCGAGTCATGCGCTCCAGCTCCCCGATCGACATCTTCTTGGGGTCGCAGATGACTCCTCCCTTTGCGCCTCCAAAAGGAATGTTGACCACTGCACATTTCCAGGTCATCCAACTGGCCAGTGCGCGAACCTCATCGAGAGTGACATCGGGAGCATAGCGGATGCCGCCCTTGGCCGGGCCGCGGGCAATCGAGTGTTGCACGCGGAAGCCAGTGAAGACATCAATGCTTCCGTCATCCATGGTTACCGGGATATGCACGATAATTTCCCGTGCCGGGTAGCGCAATACTTTCCACAACCCGCTGTCCAGGTTCAGTTTCTGTGCGGCGAAATCAAATCGAGCAGCCTGGGCTTCCCAGGGGTTGATTTCCTGCTCAAGCGTTACGGTCGGCATACCACGTTCTCCAAACAAGGACCGCGCAAGCAGTCCTCCGAGTCCCGCCCTATTGAAGCTCTTCGCATCCGGACGGAAGAGGACAAGGCAAACTCGAGGTCTTTGCCCGACGTTCGCTTCCGGCGAGTTTTCTGCGCATTGCGCCCTAGGTGGGGCCCTTCCTTCTTACATGAACCCCAAACGTTCGGAGTATATGCGCGGCCCGGAACCCGGGCAAGCGCGCCCACTCGTTAGATGCTTTCCTGCGGGAATCGTCTGCTCTTTCCCTCAGGGTCGCCATGGCCATTTAGTATGAGCTGGAATGTCCGGCGATATTAGCATCGCGCCCTCGCGGGCGGAATTTCTCGAACTTGCGGCGAACCATACACTGGTTCCCGTTTACCGTACTTTAACGGCTGACCTGGAAACCCCGGTTTCCGCCTTCCTGCGCCTTGCCTCGAACGAACCGCAGTCATTCCTTTTGGAGTCGGTAGAGGGCGGGGAGAAGGTCGGCCGCTACACCTTTATCGGCGTGCGCCCGTATCGCACCATTCTGTCCAGGGGCAAGACGATTGTCGACCAGGAAAGGGGAAAGACGCGAAACCTGCAGGGCGATGTCTTTGCTTTGCTCAAGCAGCTCCTGGGCGGGCAGAAACCAGCGCGTATTGCAGGCCTGCCGCCGTTTACCTGCGGGGCCGTTGGTTTTTTTGCCTACGATGTGGTCCGCCAATTGGAGCGGCTACCGGAGCTGGCCAAGGATGACCTCGAAGTCCCGGATGCCTGCCTGATGTTTTTTGATGAAGTGTTGGCGTTCGATCACGTGCGCAAGCAGATTCAGCTCATGGTGACGGCCGATCTCGGCCGAATGAAACCCGCAGCCGCCTACAAAGATGCCAAGCAGCGTCTGGCCAACCTGGAAAAGCGTCTGTCCCGGCCTATCCCCAAAACCAAGCGCTCCGCGGCCCGCGGCAAGCTCACCGTCACGAGCCACACCGATAAGAAGGATTTCCTGGCCTCGGTAGAAAAGATCAAGGAATACATCGTCGCCGGCGATGTCTTCCAGACGGTTTTGTCCCAGCGCTTCGAAGTCAAGCCAGGGGTCGACCCGTTTTCCGTCTACCGCGCTTTGCGCATCGTGAACCCTTCCCCCTATCTTTATTTCCTTCGTTTCGATCTTGATCGCAAGTCGACCTGCCTGGTCGGCTCTTCTCCTGAGCTGCTCGTCCGCGTGCAGCAGCGTCAAGTGGAATACAGGCCGATTGCGGGCACGCGCCCACGCTCCGCGAATGAACAAGAGGATTTGCGTATCGAGGAGGAATTGCGCACCGACGAGAAGGAGCAAGCCGAGCATGTGATGCTGGTGGATCTGGGACGCAACGATATCGGCCGGGTCTGTGAATTCGGCACGGTTCGGGTCAAGAGCCTGATGCATGTGGAGCGCTACTCCCACGTGATGCATTTGGTCAGCTCCCTGGAAGGCCGGCTCAGGCCCGAGCTCTCCGCAGTGGATGCTTTTTGCGCCTGCTTCCCAGCCGGCACCTTGAGCGGAGCGCCCAAGATTCGCGCTATGGAGATCATCGAGGAACTCGAGCCGAGCCGCCGGGGCATTTACGGCGGGAGCGTGTTTTACGCCGACTTCTCTGGTAATTTCGACTCCTGTATCGCCATCCGCAGCATGCTGGTGAAGGGAGATCAGGGCTACATCCAGGCGGGAGGCGGCATTGTGGCCGACTCGGTTCCGGAAAACGAGTACCAGGAATCGGTAAACAAGGCGAAAGCTGTTGTCAGGGCTGTGGAACAAGCCCGGGCTGCGAATAAGAGCTGAACGGTCCGAAGCATCGGCTCCTGCCAGTCAAGCGAACGGCAGGGTCGAGATAACAATTTTGTTGGGCGTTTGAGGACTCGTGATTTGCTCTAAACTGAGGATATGGTCTTCGTACTCGACAACTACGACTCATTCACCTACAACCTGGTGCAGTACATGGGTGAATTGGGCGCGGAGATGACCATACGGCGAAACGACCAGGTGACGGTCGAACAAATCGAAGATCTCAATCCTGAGCGCATTGTCCTTTCACCCGGGCCGTGCACTCCCCAGGAAGCCGGGATCAGCATTCCGCTGATCCGTCATTTTGCGGGCAAAGTCCCGATACTTGGAGTCTGCCTGGGCCACCAGGCGATCGGAGCGGCTTTTGGCGGCAAGGTAGTACGCGCGTCCCAGATCATGCACGGCAAGACCAGCGCCGTGGATCATGATGGCCGCAATCTCTTTGCCGGCCTGAGCAATCCAATGACTTGCACGCGCTATCACTCGCTGATCGTGGCCGAAGACAATTTGCCGCCGGAATTGGAAGTGAGCGCCCGGGTGCAAGACGGCCAAGGCAAGGGAACGATTATGGGTTTGCGGCATCGCAGCTACCCCGTCGAAGGCGTCCAGTTTCACCCGGAAAGCGTGCTGACCGCGGACGGGAAGAGCCTCATTAAAAACTTTCTTCACCTGTGATGCGTTTTTTTTTCCTCGGAGTGCTGGCCGTCTTTGTACCGCTGCTGCCGGCGCAGCAGCCCATCGGACGGACGTCTGCAACAGAAGTGAAGGTGTCCGGGGCTGTCGATATCGCGCACGGCGAAATGCTGCTGGGCAATGGCAGCGAAATTACCGCCGGCGATCAAGCGGTTGCGATTACGCTGCAACGGGGCGGGGAATTGCGCCTCTGCGCAACCAGTTCCGTTCATCTTTCCAAAGACATATCGGTTCCCGATCCGGCAAGCAGCGCTCTCATGATGGCCCTGGATCACGGAGCCATCGAGACCCGCTACACGGTCAGCAAATATTCCGACGTCCTTCTTACCCCCGACCTGAGGATCCTGATTTCCGGACCTGGTGAGGCCCAACTCAGCGTACGCGTGAACCCAAAGGGAGACACCTGTGT
>JBARKD010000467.1:0-16971 GCA_049800615.1 Acidobacteriaceae bacterium
GATGGGCGAACCGGGTTTAGGTTTCTTCAGGGATATTGGGCCTCCGGGTTGCGCCTTCTCCGCCGCCGGTCGTGCGCCCTTTCCCTCATTCTGCCTGATCCGCAGCTCTCCCAGCAATCGATCGTGAGCCCGGAAACCCACCCGGTGTATCCTCGGGTACGCCGCCCCTGGTACGGCCCCTGGATGGCTGCGGCATTTTCAGCTTGGGCCTCCACTATGGCGGCGGCATCAAGTACCGTGTCTTGCCGCGTCTGACGATGGGGCTGACTTTGGGGAGACGTTCACGCAGAACCTGAAATTATCCGTGACAGCTATCTGGGATACATACCGGACGGCTGGACGACAGCTACACCACCGAAGCGACAAATATTGCGCCGCCGGCCAAATTTATCCAGCAGCGCGCCACCGTGGGTTTTGCTTTCACTTTTGATACAACAACAGTAACTGGGAAATGCGGAGGCATGATGAAGTCAGTAACGCGGCGTACCTTTGTTAAAGGAGCTTTGCTTTGTTCCGCGAGTGCCGCTTTTGCGGCTAACGGGCCGGTGGCTGCATTCCCGGCTGCTCCTCGTGAACGTCTGGCTGTTGCCAGCTACCCTTTCCGGGAATTCATCGTGACGCCGGATAATCGGGATCGCGATCCCAAAAAACCTGGAATGGATTTAGTACAGTTCGCGCACTTCGTACGCAAGGAGTTTGGCGTCCCCGGAATCGAGCCTCTGGACTCACATTTCTCTTCGACCGAACCCGGCGAGGTGCGCAAACTGCGTAAAGAGTTTGATTCGGCCGGCGTGCACACAGTGAATATTCCGGTGGATGAACATGTCGAACTCTGCAGCCAGGATGAAGCCAAGCGCAATGAGGGCAACGCACGCTACCGTCATTGGGTCGATGTCGCCGTGTTGCTGGGTTCGCCCAGCATCCGCATATGGATCCCCAAATGCTCGGACGCGTCCGATCTGCCCCAGGCCGTGCAAGCGCTCAAGCCCACAATTGATTACGCGGCTTCAAGAAACATCGTGGTCAATCTAGAGAACGACAATCCGGTGAACGCCTCTGCCGAACGCTCCATCGCTGCCATTAAGCTGGCAAATAGTCCTTACTTAAGAGCGTTGCCCGACTTTGGCAATGGATTGCAGGCGGGCGATCAGCGATTCGATGCGCAGAATGTCAAAGACATGTTCGCCTACGCCTGGAACATCGCGCACGTGAAAGACGCAGAGATCATCCATGGGCAGAAGAAGACGGTATCGCTGGCTGAGCTTTTTCCCATCGCGAGGGCCTCTGGATACCGAGGGTACTTCTCGATGGAGTCCGAGAATGGTGGAGATCCGGTGGTCGATACAAAGCACCTGATTGCGGAGAGCCTCAAGCTGCTCTGAGACCGTCCTCGCGCAGCGCGTATCTTTCTCTTACCAGAAACAGGTAGCAACCGATTCCCACCAGCAGCCAGAATCCGACGGCGATCAGCGGTGCATTGAAGTTTCCCGTCTTTTGCACCAGGACTCCCGTGATCCATGGCGCCGCGATTCCGGCCAGGTTGGCGGCGGTGTTTTGAATGCCGGCCGCTCGGGCTGAGGCGGAGCGCGGCATCAGCGTCTGCGTCAGTGCCCAATAGTTCGCAGTTGCCAGGCCGAGGCCGCTCAACGAAAAAACCGCGAGGAAAAGATTCATGGAAGTGGAGTGCGAGAAGGCGGCAAAAGCGGCACTGAAAGCCAGCACAAAACCGCCGATGGTGAACGCTTTTCGAACGGAGACGGGATTACGTCCACGAGCAATGAAGCGGTCGGCTGCCCAGCCCGCCAAAATCGAGATGATGCCGGTTCCCGCAAACGACATAAAGGTAAACCAACTGGAGGCGGCCAATGACAGGCCAAAGCGTTCTTTGAAATACGTCGGCATCCAAGTCATGCAGAAGTAGACAAAGTACATGTAGCAGAACGTCGCCAGGCAGGTACCCCAGATAACCGGCGTTCTCAGGATTGCGCCCAGAGAAACCCGCGACGGAGCTGGCGTACCTCCCGCTTGGCTCGTGATTCGAGAATCATCCCTTACCAGGAACAACCAGGGGAGAAGCCAAACGATGCCGAAGGCTCCGTTAATCGCGAACATCCACCTCCATCCGCAAGCCAGTACGAGATAGGTTGCAACCGGGGCGCCGATGGCGGGACCGAACTTCGTGCCCGACATCAGGATGCCCATGGGCAGACCGCGTTCGCGCTCAGCGAAGTTTTCCCGGATGTAGCGCATGCTGGCCGGGATGGCGATGGCCTCACCGATGCCTACGACGATGCGAGCGGCCATCAGACCGTGGACAGAGCCAACCAGCGCGGTTGCCGCAGAGACCGCGCTCCACAGAAACAATCCAGCTGCGTAAGGCCACTTAAGACCGAAGCGATCGACGGCCCATCCGGCGGGAGTTTGCAACAGCGTGTAGGCCCAAAAAAATGCCGAGAGAAGAATTCCCGATGCTTCGGCCGAGAGCGGGAAACTGGTGCGGATGGCCGGGAGCGCGGCGGAAAGGTTGATGCGGTCCGTATAGCCGATGATGATGCCCAGGGTGAGCAAGGCAACCACCAACCAACGGCTGTGATCGGCCTTAGGAACTTCCTTCTTCGCGGTACCGGACTGGGAAAAAGTGGTTTGCTGCACTGGATTTCCTATCCGGGCGAAAGCAATCGAGCCCCTGGAGCTTAACTCTCAATAGACCTCATACAGTAGGCGGCTGTAGTTCTTGTCTGTCAAGCACCCTTCCATGGAGGGCCAAAGCTGTTTATGGAGGTCGGTCGTGATCCACTGCTGGCGCAGTGCTTCGCTCGAGAAGGTTAGGACGAACTGATAGTTCGTTCCCGCCGGCGGCGAGCCGCGAAGGACAGACTTCAGCTTCAGCAGCCGCATATCAATAAAACCAGGTTGGCGGCTGGCGGCTGGGTGAAATTTTTCCTGAAAAAAGAGCAGCATCTGCTGCTCTTTAGCTGGGTCTACGGCAAGATCGGCGTGCAGTTGGATCGGTCGCCCCTCGGCGGGCGGCGAATCGGCCAGAGCGGGGAGTGCTACTCCACCGGCCATAGTCAGCATTGCTTTTAAACAGGTCCTGCGCTTCATGAAGAAACATTGTGCACGAACGGGCTGCGGAAAACACGCCGAAGTACTGGAGTGTGTGCCTCTCCGCAGCCCGCTCAGCGCACGATGCGCACGAAATCACTGTTTCATCGCCACTCAATCAGCCCTTGGCAGCTGCTGCTACACCGGCCTCGGCGACCGCATGGTCATCTTTGCCCGAACTGCCGCTGACGCCAATAGCCCCGACTACTTCGCCTCCGTGCTTGATCGGGATCCCGCCGGCGAAAATCATGATTTTGCCGTTGTTCGAAACGTGAATTCCGAAAAACTGCTGCCCGCTTTGCGAGTTTTCTCCCAGCGACTTTGTATCCAGGTCGAACGCGCGCGCAGTGAAAGCCTTCTTCTGAGCAATATCGATGCTCCCGATCCACGCTCCGTCCATGCGTTCAAATGCCACCAGGTTGCCTCCCTGGTCGACCACTGCAATGTTCATCAACACCTTAATTTCGTTGGCCTTTTTGGTCGCCGCGGCGATAATCTTGCGAGCTTCTTCCAGGCTGATGCCAAGTGCTTTTCCCATGAAAATTCCTTCCTAAAATTTGATGGCGCTCAGGTCAACTCTTCAAAGAGCTTTTCCCCTTCGCCGGGCGCGAGGAAGCGATTGGCCTCGACACCATGCTGGCGAGTATAGAGGTCGTAATAGCGCCCGCCTAGAGCAAAGAGGCTCGAATGGGTACCGCGCTCCACGATCAGACCGCCCTCCACGACCAGGATCTGATCGGCCCTGCGGATCGTAGATAGCCGGTGAGCGATGACAAACGTCGTCCGCCCCTGCATCAGGTAAGTCAGGCCGTTCTGAATCATGGCTTCCGATTCGGAATCAAGGGAAGACGTCGCCTCGTCAAGAATTAGGATGCGTGGATCGGCAAGGATGGCGCGGGCAATCGAAAGGCGTTGCCGCTGCCCTCCGGATAACTTGACCCCGCGCTCGCCCACGATGGTGTCGTATCCCTCGGGAAATCGCAGCGCGAACTCGTCCACCCGGGCGATGGCGCAGGCACTCAGAAATTGCTCCTCGGTCGCATTGGGCCGGGAGAATACGACGTTCTCGCGAATGGTGCCGTCGAAGAGAAACGATTCCTGCAATACCACCCCTAACTGACTGCGGTAGCTGTTCAGGCGCACAGTCGAGAGGTCGGTATCGTCGACCACCACCTCCCCGGAACCCGGCTGATGAAAGGCGCAGACCAGGCTGATGATGGTCGATTTGCCCGAGCCCGACGAGCCCACCAGTGCCGTGACCGTACCTGGGCGGGCATGAAAGGAAATCCCGTGTAGCACCGGCTTATCGGCTTCGTAGGCGAAGTGAACATCCTCGAAACGAACATCGCCACGGATCGGTCCCAGGGTCACGGTCCGGCTCGGCTCGTCGTCTTCCTCTTTTTCCGCCAGGATTTCGCTGGTGCGATCAAGGCCGGCGATGGCCTCCGTCAGTTGCGTGCCCACGTTCACCACCTGGAAGACCGGCGCCACCATGAATGCCAGGAACATGGTGTAGGTGAAGTAGTCGCCCAGGGTGATCTTGTGGGCCATTTGCTGTTTTGCCCCCAGCCACATGACCGTGGCGCCGACGATTCCCAGAATCGCGGTCGCGGCCAGCGACAACAGCGACGTCGCCGTCAGGGAACGCACCACATTCTGATATAGCCGTTCCACCCCGGCAGCAAAGACGCCGGCTTCC
The DNA here is from genome assembly GCA_049800615.1 of Acidobacteriaceae bacterium. Lineage (GTDB taxonomy): Bacteria > Acidobacteriota > Terriglobia > Terriglobales > Acidobacteriaceae > PALSA-350. The sequence goes on from JBARKD010000467.1 coordinate 4,805, forward strand.
CGCCCTTCCGCGTGATAGCCCTTGACCACGCGAACGCCGCCCAGCGATTCAGTTAGACGCCCGGTCACCTCGGCATTGATTTTGCCCCGCTCCCTGAAAATTGGCCGGATGACCCCGAAAGCCTTGCGCAAAACCAGCACGAAGGTCATCACAAAGGCAAAGCAGATCAGCGTAATGCTGGGGCTGATGCGCATCAGGATGAAAAAGGCAAGCACCGCGGTCAAGAGGCCGCCGACAAAGTCCACCAGCCCCGTGCCGATCAGGTTGCGTACCCCTTCCACGTCGGTCATGATGCGCGACACCAGAACCCCGGTGCGGGTGGCGTCGTAGAAGCTGACAGATAGCCGGCCAATATGCTGCTGCACCTGCATACGCAGGTCCGCAATCAGCCGCTGTGCAGCCTTCGAAAGCAATTGCGTCAAGGAAAAGGAAGTGACAGCCTGGATGCTGGTGGCGAGCAGAACTGCACCAACAATGTACGGTAGTTTCTCCGCCTGGTGCTTGACCAGAACGCCATCCACCAGAAACTTGGTAGACGCAGGCAGAACCAGGCCGCAGACCCGGTTGATGACCATCAACACGAACCCGCCGGCCAGCAGCCATTTGCGCGGCTTGATGATCGCCCAGACTTCAGGGAGCGTCTTGCGCAGGGGAGGCCGTTTCTTCTTAGCCTCGCCCCCGGCTGCATTGGACTGCGACTTGCCCCCGCGCTCGGCGCGAAGAGACATCCCAGCCCCGGCGCTGGATCGCAAACTCACTTGGGTTCGGCCCCCCCTGGATTCCTATCGGAATTCCGCTTAGATTCTGCTGCGGCGGGCGGCGATAAACGAGCGCACACAGAGTAGTACATAGATGAGTAGAAGGGCCGACATCGCTGCTTTTTCTTCAACTGCAGCCGGATAGGGGAAAAGCTTGCCCTTGAAGAGCTCCACTACCTGAACCAGCGCCGGGGCGGTGAACAGGAAGCCCAGCAAGCCAATCGTCACGGCTATGTGCATGAAGAGCATGCGGCGCTTTGGGTCCGGACCCTCGGCCAAGCTACCGAACGCCACCAGCAAAACTCCAAAGGCCCCGGGGATGAGCGATGTAGGAAACTTTTCCCCGGTGAGCATATAGCCGGCCCCACCGAGAAGAATGAGCAAAATACCGAACAAAACCGTTAGTTTCGCCATTTGCGGCGGTCGCCTCCGCATCCAGAATAAGGAAGATTACACCTCGTAGCAGCGCCAAAGCTCTTCGAGGTCAAGGATGAAGCCTTCCACTGGCCCTTTCCCTCGGATCTCGGGCCCCGAGACAATTCGGGTTTCACATTTCGGCTCGTGGACGTAAACCTGCCGCTGATAGGGCTCGATCAGCCACCCTAGAGCTGCGCCATTCTCCAGCCAGCGATCCATTTTCTCCTGAGCTTTGGGCAGACTGTCAGATGAGGAGATCAGCTCGATAACAAAATCGGGACAGAGGCGCGGGAAGCCCGTCAGGTCGTCCTTCTGCAGGCCCTTCAGCTTATGCGGAAGCACGAAAGCGGCATCTGGATTCAGAATGGAACGATCCGGGAGGAAGAAACCAGTGCTTGAATCAAATACACTCCCCCGGCGGTGAGCCCTCCACCAGGAGTGGAGCTGGGCAGTGATTTCTGCGTTCCCTCGGCCGGTAAAGCCCCCTGCGGGTGGGTGCATCAGAATCTCTCCCTCCCTGGTGCGCTCGTAACGGAACCATTCGCTGCCCAGGCAGATGGCTTCGAATTCGGAATCCGTCAAAGGAGGATTAATAACCAGGCTCCGGGGCGTTTCCGCGTCGATGGGAAGAAGAGCGCGCACGTCCCAATTTTACTTTAGACCTCGATTTTGCCTTCCACGGTCAAAAGCTCGTCCAGAATCTCCTGGACAATTTTCTCCGGCGGACCGTCGGCAGGGACCTGCATGAGATCGGGGGTAATTTCGAGGGTGTCCAGCTGGCTTTGCAGCAAGTCCGGGTTCATGTAGTGGTTTTTGCGCGCGCGCAGGCGTTCTTCCAGCACCGGTCGAGGGACGTCGAGCAAAATAAAACGGAGGCTTACCGCCGGAATTTGTGGTGTCAGCTCGTCGCGATAGCTTTTCTTCAAAGCAGAACAACCCAAAATGCCGCTGTTACCCGCCTCATACCAGCCCAGCAGCATTTGGTGCAGGGTCTCGAGCCAGGGCCCGCGGTCTTTATCCGTTAGGGGGATGCCCGCGTGCATCTTCGCCTTATTGGCTTCCGAGTGGAAGTTGTCTGCATCGGCATACCGCCAGCCGGTTTCCGCAGCCAATAATTGGCCGATGGTGGTCTTGCCCGACCCGGTTACCCCCATAAGCACGAGAATCATAGCTACCTTTTAATATGCCAGGCCAGCCCACGCAAGGTTATTGGACAACCGCCCGCTGGATGTCATCGACCACAATGGATGGTTCCCAGTCGTTGCTGGGATACCAGGCAAAGATCTTTCCGCTCGGCGCGATCAAAGCGGTAGACAGGCTGTGGGTAAGCGTGTTGTTGGGACCGGAGCTCACGCCGACATTGAAAAATTGCTCCACCGCGTCCGCCTCCGATACCGGCGGAGCCGCAAAATCCCAGTGCGAGAATGCCTGCTTTCCTTGCTCGCCGGTATACATCGTGCCGTAGCTACGCAGGACCTTGGGTGTGTCGTGCTCGGGATCAAAGCTGACGCTCAGCAAGTGTGCCTTGTTGTAAAGCAGAGGATTTGCCGCCAGCAGATGCTGCACGATCGCGAAGTTGCGGCTCATCCGGATGCAGTAGTCCGGCAGCGGGCAGCGCGTATAGATGAAGGTGACGAGCAACGCCTTGCCGCGAAACTGGCTGATGTCGATGGTCTTCCCTTCCTGATTGATAAAGCGGAAGTTAGGTACAGACTCTCCTGCCGTTGGGACGTTATAGAGCTTTGCCGGCTTGTAGTCCGGCTGGGCCTGCTGGGTCACATCGATCTGGTCCAGGATGCTGGAGGACTCGGTAATCCGCAACCGGGCGCTGACGTGATCTCCCGGATGCAGCTCGGTCGCAATGCCAGGTTGGGCCAGCTTATAGGGCATCGTCATGGCGCCCATGAACCCGGGAATTGCCTCCGTGTCGATCATGACCTCGCCTCGCGCCGCATTCGATGAAACCACGATCCCCTTCAGCTGGTAGACCCCTCCTGCTTCGGAGATCTCTCTGACCCGCCCTTCGCTCCCGTTACCCCCGCTCCGGCAACCTGGCAAAGCGCACAGGAACATGAGCAATCCGCTCGTCACTACATGCCAACGCTTGCGCACAAGATTCATGAATTAGAAAACCGCACCCCTCTACCAACATAACTGCCATCGCCAGAGGAAGCGAATCCAGGGGCTGTGTCCTCAAAAGTGAAAGCGATATCGCACTTCTCCATAAATCTGCCGCGGATCGTTGTAGTGGAATCCTCCGAAGGTAAGGCTGTTGTCCAGCAGTGTGCGCGTGTTGGCAATGTTCTGCGAATGCACCGCCGCGGAAAAGTTCTCGCCGAAGGCCTTGCCCAGGGCAAGATCCACCGATACATGTCCCGGCAAGTAGTCCCCGGTAAAAGGAGAGGGAGGGTCCGGGTATCCGTTGGAGAAGCCCGAACCATAGTAGATATTCACCGAACCATAGGCGTGATAGGGCAGATTGCCATCCATTCCGACATTGAGCGTGTTGCGCTGATCGTGGTCGAGTGCGGAATATCCCGGGGCTACGGCGCAAGCGGGAGAATCGGGCGGATAACAAATCAGGCCGCCGTTAATCGCGCCGATCTGTTGCGCCACCTGGTTGGAGTACGCCAGATGGGCCTGCCCATATCGCCACAGACGCGGGGAGCGAATCGTGAGTTCCCAGGCCTGGATCTTGGCCCCCTGCACCGTTACCGGAATAAAGATGCTGGACTCGCCTACATTGCTGTGATCGAGAAAATTGTGGACTTTCGTCTCGAACGTATCAGCATCGAGCAGCCAACCGCGCCACGGAATCTGTATCCCGAACTGATGCTCCTCGTCCCGTTCTCCTGAAAGTGGTATGAAACCGGTGTTGTTACCGTTCGCGTATTCCAGGGCTGGGCCGGAAAGGCTGGTGAGCGGAGGCGGCTGATAAAACTTTCCATAGAATCCGCGCACCACCCAATTGAGCCTGGGAATCAGCAGCGCCGCGCCAACCCGGGGATAAACAGCACCCTCGGAAATCGCTCCGGCAAAGTGAGACTGCCGCAGCCCGGCCACCAGCGTCAGCCATGTCGCGGGCTTATAGCTGTCTTCCACAAACACTTCTTCCACCCCGGCCGAAACCTGCTGAGGTGTGGTGAAGTTCTGATTACTGCCGTCGTTGAAGATCACACCGAACGTGTCATGCTCGTGCTGGCCGTAGCCGTAAACTCCTCCACTGATGGAATTCTTCGCAATCTGCGTCGAAATGGAAGACTGAAAACCGGCGTAATTCCCCGTCTGCTCAGAAAGCGTGGCAGTTGGCAGATCATCGAGGCTGGGGTCGTAGCGGGCATTGTTGTAGTGGTAGAAGGGCGACGCCTGCAGCACCGTGGATGCGTTGAAGTTGTGAACCCAGGTAAACGCGGCGTAGCTATCCGTCTCGTGCTCTCCATCACGCAGGCCGCTCGAATCGTAAAGCTGATTCTGCCAGTCGTCGGGATTGGGGTCGTAGGGTATCTGGTAATAGTCCGTGCGTAGTTGCGCTACCAGGCGCATCTGATCGGCCGGGTCACGGTTGAAGATAAGAGACCCAAAACCGCCATAGCCGTTGCTCGCATTGTGGATTGGCGCTTCGATGGGCGGCTCAAGTCCATAGTCGCTGCGATTCCCGTTGAGGCTCGTGTACCAGGCAAATTTCTCCGTGTGGCTCCCTAAACTCAGCTGATCGTTGGTCTGATGGAAGTTGCCCGCGGAAAGTACTAATTCTCCCTGGCGGTTGCGCTCGAAACCACTGCGCGGAACTACGTCGAACATCCCGTAGGTGCGGTCACCCAGGCCGGCCCGATAACTCCCACGATCGACCTCCAAGTAGTCAATGTCCTTGGGATCAATTGCGGGAGCGATGTTGCTGGCAATATTGGTATTAGGAATGTTTACTCCGTCAATCAGCCAGCCCACTTGATGCCCGCCGCGCATGTGGAGCATATCGTGGGTCATGTATGCCCCGGGAACATAGTCGGTGATCATTGCCATGCTGTTCGTGCGATCGGCGCCCGGCGTGCGGGCAATGTCCTCGCGGCTGATCAACGTGGTGGGCGTGATGCTGTCCACATTGGCCGCCGACGAGTTCGTGGTAACTGTGATGGATTGCTTCACCGACGCTATGGACAGCTCGATGTGAGCCACCGGTGAAGTATTCGAGACGACCGTGATGGTTTGCTTCTGCGTCTCGAAACCCGATGCATCAGCCGTGATGTAGTAGTCGCCCACGGAAACACTAGGAAAGCTGAACTCGCCGTCGATGTTCGTCGTGGCATTCTCGACAAAGTCGGAATGTGCGGCATGCAAAGTGACCGCCGCGCCCGCAATCGGCCGATGCTGCGGATCATGAACGACCCCGCGCACACCGGCGACGATTGCAGCCAGTGCGAGCGGAAAACACAGAAGCGCCCCCATCCAGACCATCCAGGTGATCCAAGTCATGCGGGGGACGGCGCGACACGCGCAACGGTAAGACATCTCTTCCTCCAAATATCCTCAAACGAGGCAAGACGGCAATCCACCGGCTCTACAGGCGGTGAAAATGCTGCTTAGCCTGCTTGGGAGTGCTGCTTGCGAGTGGAAGACTCGCGATATCCCCCCTTGCGCAAACAACGCGTAGGATGGGGCACCGGCTGCCGGCCACGATAGGGCTTGATTCCCTAGACAGAAGAGGAAGAAGGAGGTCCGCGGGGAACGGAACGGCGGAGCATGCGCGTGGCTACAGCATCCGCCTTGTATTGGCGGTCTATCTTGCTGACGGCAAGCGCAAAGGCAGAGCGGGAAGCAAATTCGTTCGAAATGGTAACCGTGGTGATGGCGCGAAGGCTCTGCCCGAACGGGCAGGCGGGCGACCGCACGCCCGGGGCAAGGTTTGCCAGATCACTGGCCTCCATACCCATCATGCAACTATGTGTGCCGTGTGCGCGGCAGCAGATGGGCAACAACTTCTGCGGGGCGGCAAAGGCCATGACGGTCGCCCAGGGCAACATCGTCCCGAACACAAACAGCAACACGAGTGCCGCGGTCCGCCGCATGCTCAGAGTGTACACGCGGCGCCAACTCCGCGCATCCACGTTCCTTTGCGGTATAAAACAGGGATGCAAATGGCCCCGGAAATTGCCGTAGCCATCGAAACCGGCGGCACGGTGATTGCCTCCAGTGCACGCGCTGCGCGTTTCCTACGAAGGCTGCATGGAGAGGGCCAGCGCCGCCGCGGATTGGAAGCCTGGCAAGCCCCGGACATCCTGGACTGGGACAGCTGGTTGAGCCGTCTGTGGCAGAAACGTCTGCGCTCGGGCAACGAAACCCGCCTTCTGCTTTCGACGCTACAGGAACAACAAGTCTGGATGCGGCTGGTGAAGCCGGCCATCGAGGGCCGGCGGCTCATCTCGGTGCTTAGCGTGGCAGAACTGGCCCAACAAGCCTATGCCCTGCTCAGTACCTATGGCGCACTCGCCTTCCTCCGCGGAGAAAGAGCAGGCGGTGCGGATGTCGAGAGCTTTCGCGAATGGGCCCGCGGCTTCGAACAATGGTGCAGCCGGGAAGATTGGCTCAGCCGCGGCAGGCTGCCTTTGGAGCTGTGCGAGGCTGTTCGCAAGGGTGAGGTGGAGGCGGCTCAGAGCTTACTGTTCATCGGCTTCGACCGGATCACGCCGGCGCAGAACGATCTGATGAATGCCTTGCGGGAACGAGGCCACGTGGCTGAGAAAATCCCCACCGAAGTCGCCGCAGACGAAACACCGAGGCTGTTCAAAGCTGACGATCAGCGCGACGAGATCCTGGCCTGTGCTCATTGGACACTGCAGGAGCTTGCAGGTGCTCCGGCGGGCCGCTTGCCCCGAATTGCTATCGTGGCCCCTCAGATCTCAGCCGTGCGCCCCGAAATTGAAAGGATCTTTCACCAGGTGCTCGCACCCGGCACGGTGACGATTCGCGATCGCGATACTCCGTTGCCGTTTGAATTCTCCCTCGGTGTCCCTTTGTTGCAGATACCAATGGTCCGTGCGGCCGTCCTGCTGCTGCGCTGGATGAATCAGCCCATTCTCCAGGATGACTTAAGCTGGCTGCTTCTCTCAGGGTTCCTTTGCCAGCAGGAAGAAGAGGTGCTGCAAATCGCGTCATTCGATGCCAGGTTGCGGCAGCTGCCAATGAGACAGCGGGAACAGGATCTCGAGACGTTCCTCGATCTCTTGAGCGAGGCGTGGCGCGAAGCGATCCCGCTTTCCCCACTTCGCCAGCGGTTGCGCGTGGCCCGAGGGCTTATTCCGGCAAGGGAGGGCTTGAGTTTCGCAGACTGGGTCAGGGTTGCCGAAAACATCTTAATCAAGGTTCACTGGCCTGGACCTCAGCTCCGGCAAAGTGAAGATTTTCAGGCCCAGGCCCGCTGGTCGCGCCTGTTGGATAGCGTTGCCGAGCTGTCCTTCGACGGACGTGCGGTCAGCTATGTCGACTTTCTCGAGGTTCTGGAGCGTCACGCAGGACAAACTATTTTCGCTCCCGAGTCCCGCGATGCGCCGGTGCAGATCCTCGGCCCGCTGGAGGCCGCCGGCCTCTCCTTCGACGCGCTGTGGTTTCTCGGTGCGGATGACACCAGTTGGCCGCCGACCGCACGGCCTCATCCCTTTCTGACCAAACCGCTGCAGCGCAAGTATCAAATGCCTCATGCCGACACCGAGCAGGACTGGAAGCTGGCAAAGCAAGCCACGGAGCGCCTGCTGAAAAGCGCGACCCATTGCGTCTTCAGTTATCCCCGGCAGAATGCCGAGGGCGAATGCCGCCCCTCTACACTCCTGAACTTTGCCACCCGGCCGCTTGTGATATCCATGCCTCAGTCAGCACCTTCCCTTCCCCTGGAGGACGAGAATGAGCTGGCCGCGGTGGTTCACTGGCCCGTGGAACGGGAAGCAGGCGGCGCCGACGTACTAAAACGGCAGGCAGCCTGCCCTTTTCAGTCCTTCGCCGTCAAGCGCCTGGGCGCCAGGCCTATGGAAGAAACCGACTGGGGCCTCGAAGCCCGGGAGCGCGGCATTGTCGTGCACCGCATCCTGCAGACGCTGTGGGAAGAGCTGAAGAGCGACGCCGGCCTGCTGCAGGCTCGGGAGCAGGGCCGGCTCACAGACATGATTGCCGGGCACGTGAAGAAGGAGCTTGAGGGTTACGGCAAGCATATGCACGCGCGAAACCTTAGCTGGAGCCGCACCTATCTGGAAGCGGAAGAAGAACGCATCGCCACCCTCCTTCGACTGTGGCTGGACTCTGAAGCAAAGCGGGCGCCCTTCACGTTTGAAGCTGCCGAAAAGAAGTTTCCCGCGACGGTCGGTCATCTAAAGCTTCAGGTCCGCGTCGATCGTGTCGACGCCGTAAACGGGGGCCGCGTCATTATCGATTATAAAACCGGCGACGTAAAGAAAACCGCATGGGAAGGTCCTCGTCCCGACGAGCCACAACTCCTGCTCTATGCCAGTCAGGTCGAGGATCTCAAAGGACTTCTGCTGGCCCGCGTCAATGTCGAGAAAACAGGATTTGTCGGCCTGGTGCAGGACAGCCATGCTGTCATCGATCAGAAAGATCTGGCCAAGCCGCCGCTGACCTCGCGGATGCTGCGCGATTGGAGCGAGATCTTGCGCAACCTGGGGGAGCAGTTCCTCAATGGCGAGGCTCAGGTGGACCCGAATCACGGTAAGAAAACATGCAAGTTTTGCCCGTTGCCGGGATTATGCCGGATCGCCGAACTAGCCAACCTGGACGAAGACGAAGATGGCGATGACGGTGAAGAGTAAGCCGAGGACCCTACCGGTACCGGCGGCCGATCAGGCGGAACGCACGCGGACACTGGACATCACTCAGTCTTTTCTGGTGCAGGCGCCGGCAGGTTCCGGCAAAACCGAATTGCTCACCCGCCGATTTCTCAAGCTGCTGGGCGAGGTAGATGAGCCGGAGCAGATTCTTGCCATCACCTTCACTCTTGCGGCTACAGCCGAGATGCGCGCCAGGGTTCTGAATGCCCTGCAGAGCGCTGAAGAAAACTCGCAGGGCGCGGGGGAAGACATCGAGTTGGCCCGCGCGGCCCTCAGAAATGATAAAAGCCGCAAATGGAACATTTTGCAACAGCCGCAGAGACTTAATCTGCAAACCATCGATTCCGTTTGCCTAGCCATCGCACATGAAACGCCGCTACTTTCGCGGCTGGGCGGTTCCCTTGCCCCTACCGAGAAACCCGAGCCAATGTATGCCCTCGCCGCCCGGCGAACTTTGGCCCGCCTGGGTGGCGAACCCGAGCTATCGGCTGCGCTGCGCTCGCTGCTGCAATGGCGTGGCACCAGGTTGGCTGACTGCCAGAACCTCATCGCCGGCATGTTGGGCAAACGAGACCAGTGGGGACGATTGCTGCCTTTTGCCACGCGAGTCGATTGGCAGCGGGTTCGTAAAGCCCTGGAAGACCCCCTCCGCCATAATCATCAACGGGCGCTGGCTAGAGCGCGATCACTCTTCGCTCGCCATGAAGAGCTGGCCACGCAATTAATCGAGCGGCTTCGTGACGCCTGCATGAATCAGGATCCCAACTCCAAATTGGCTCCCCTGCGACACATCGCGCGGATGGATGATTTTTCGGAACATGCACAATGGTTATGCCTGTGCGAAGTTCTGGTAACGAAAGGTTCCGGTGCCACTTGGCGAAAGAAGGCGGATCACGGGCTGAACGCGCTGTTTCCCTACCTCAGTCCACATGACCATCTTCGCGACGTTCTGGTGGAGCTCCGGGACCTCCTGCCCCAGGCGTACAGCGAGGAAGAATGGCAGATTCTGCAACACACTCTGGTCATTCTCCGCTATGCGGTCGCCGAGCTGAAGTTGGTGTTTGCCGAATACCGCAGGGTGGACTTTGTCGAGCTTGGCCTGGCGGCTCGCGAGGTTCTGCTGGACGAGGAGGGAGAGCTCAGTGAGTTGGCCGCTGAGGTCGCCGGACGGTGGCGCCACTTGCTGGTGGACGAATTCCAGGATACTTCGCGCAGCCAATACGAGTTGCTGACGTTACTCGCAGGAGGCTGGGAGTCCGCCGGCCAGGCATCGTGCTTCCTGGTAGGCGATCCTATGCAATCGATCTACATGTTCCGCCAAGCGGAGGTGGAGCTCTTTGAGCGTACCGAACGCTACGGCCTGGGCGAGGGTACAGCTGCGGTCAAATTGTCTCAAGCGCAGTTGCGAGTCAATTTCCGCTCTCATGCTGGGCTGGTGGACCGCCTGAACCAGATCTTTACCTCGGTCTTCGCAAGCGGAGCCGGGCAAGAGGAGGGCGAATACCAAGTACCGTTCGTCCCATCGACTGCTTATAGCCCGGCGATTCCCGGCGACGCCGTACACATCTGGTCCTTCTTCAAGGAGTACGGCGGGCAAACCAGCCCTTCGCCGACTGAAGCCGAAGCGAACCAGGTACTCAGCATTATTCAGAAGCACTGGCCCAAAGTGTGCGCGGAAAAGGCAAAAGCTGACGGGAAGTTTCAGATTGCGGTGCTGGTGCGCGCGAGACCGCATCTGGAGCGGATCATTCCCAAACTGCGCGATGCGGGAATTCCCTTCCGAGCTATTGAGATCGAGCCATTGGGCGATCGGCAAGAGGTGAGGGATCTAACGGCATTGACCCACGCGTTGCTTCACCCGATGAATCGCATCGCTTGGCTATCTGTGCTTCGTGCTCCGTGGTGTGGCCTGACGCTCAAAGATTTGCATGCACTATGCGGCAATGACTTAAAGGAATACGCGACGGAGCCCGTTCTTCGCCTGTTGCGGGAGCGGACCGCCATGCTCTCGAACGATGGGCAAACAAGAGCCACGCGTGTGCACGACGTGCTTGAAACCGCCCTGCGTGGCAAACACCGACAGGTCTCGCTCGCGCGTTGGGTGGAGCGTACCTGGGTGACGCTGGGTGGCCCTGAATGTGTGGATGAAAGCGGCTATGAGAATGTGCGCGCCTATTTTTCCATGCTGGGAGAGCTGGACCCGAACGCGGCCGGGCTCAAGGAAAGGCTTGATGACCTCTGCGCAGTGCCCGACCCACGAGCAAGTGAGCGTTGCGGGGTGCAGCTAATGACGATCCATAAGGCCAAAGGCCTGGGGTTTGACGTGGTCATCGTTCCCGGGCTGGATCGCGCAACCGCGACAGACAAGCAGGAATTGCTACGCTGGCTCGAACAGACGAGGCTCGTGGGCAAGAGCGAGCGGGAAGAACACGAATTCGTGGTAGCACCGATCGGCGAAAATGCCCAGCCCGGCTCCATCTATCAGTGGATCGGGAAGCAAAAGGCAAAAAAGGAGAATGAAGAAGCGAAGCGTCTGCTCTATGTCGCCGCTACCCGGGCTAGCAAGGAGCTTCACTTAATGGGAACCGCGAGCGCCAAGAAGGACGGCCAGGGCTTAGCAAAGCCCTGGGGTGGAAGCTTGCTTCGCATCGCGTGGCCCGCATTGGAGCCGGAGTTCCTGCGTGCTTTTCGGGAGCGCGAAGCTCCCAGGCCGGCTGCCATTCAGCAACAGCCGCAGCTTCCTTTTCCACCCATGATCTCTTTGCGCCGGCTCCCTGCAGACTGGAAGCCGGTAAAGTATTCGACCGCCGCCGAGCCAGTGCAAGAGATTGAAGAAGAGATTCGGGAAGCTCCCGAACGGCCGCGCGGCTCGCTGGCAACACGAGCCTTCGGCACCGCCGTGCACGCGCTGCTCGAAGACGTCGCCCGTCTGCCCGGTATTGACGGGGATGCCATTCCGCAGGCGCTGGTGAAGGAAGTCGGCGGCTGGCGTCCGCGTGCCCTTGCGATGCTTCGTTCCGCGGGCCTGCCGCGTGCAGAAGCTGAGTCTCAGGCGGCGGATGTGGTGCGGACCTTGCAGTCCGTCCTGCAGGATGCAAACGGGCGCTGGATTCTCGGGGCGCGCGCGGAAGCGCAAAGCGAGGCCTCGTGGTCGGGATGGACGGAT
>JBARKD010000468.1:0-8160 GCA_049800615.1 Acidobacteriaceae bacterium
ACTCTCTTCGATGCTATTTTCCTGGGCCAGGCGAAGGCGCCCCAACTCCTGCTCGATCCGCTCTAACTGCAGGGCTTGATTTCTAGCCTGGACCTCAAGATCGCGATTTCCTGTCTGCAGGGCAGTGATGCTTCCGGAAATGTCCGGCAAGTCGGGCTGTTTGGCAGTGGCCCGATCCAGCAGCGGCTCGATCAACGGAACCAGCCGGGCAAGGTAGGGGAGCAATACGCGTAACTGCAGGAGGAGTTCCCACATGGAGCGATGCGAGCCTTTCTCCGCTTTTTCCAGGGTAAGGGGAGCAACTTTTTGGGCGGGAGTGAGGTCTTTTTTCATCAAGGGAGAGCCCTTGGCTCATGGTACGCAGTTGGGTAAGGCTTGCCTAGAGAGGGATTTGGCCCGAAATGGTGGGTAGATAAAGGGATCTTTCATATATTCCATTTTTGGGAATCAGCTGAGTAATTTATATGAAAAAAAGTGTTGACCCCTTTTCCCGATCGAGTTAAGGTCTACATGGCTCGTTGAAGGACGCCTTCTGGGCATGAAGTTGGCGACGTCGCCCCTTTCTGTGATTTCCCGCGTCAGTCAGGGTACGAGGTTTCCGGAAGACAGTGTTTCATTAGCCGTAGAAGTCAGCGTGGCAAGCGGAAAGCCTGCCCGCCGCGTCAACTGGTGCAGAGGCCTGCAACACAGAAACGCTTCTGTACGAAGGTTTTGCAAATAAATTCCACCGGAAGCGCCGATTTTGACGCGGAGAACCTTTTCCGTATCCGGTTGGACAACAACAAACCCAGACGAAAAAATTGTTCCCGCAAGAGAGCATTTGCGTCTAAGAGTTGTAAACCAAAAAACGACCGACGTAGCGCCTGGCAAATTCCCACTGTCAGAGCTTGCTCACGGACGGTCAAAAGAAAAAGGAGAAATAGAGATGCGCTCTGATCTTATCTTTGGGGCACTTGCCCACGTCACGAATCGTTACACACTGTGTCAGCTGGCATCGAAAGCCACGCGTAAGCTGCACAAGCCGAATACCCGTCTGCAGGACACTACGAACGAGGTCCTGGTTCGCTTCCATCACGAGAGCCCGCAAGCCGCAGCCATCTCGGCTCCGGCCACAGCTCAGATCCAGCAGCGCCGCGCAGCATAAGCGCGGCCTGGCCTGGGCCTCGCAACCCCTTTCCCCTCGATCCTCGAACCTGCTTACTTTCAGCAAGATTCCTCTCCGATAAATCCCTCTGAACTACCCGCCGTAGGTGAAAATGACCATTTCCGAGTTAAAAGAAAAAAACATCACGGAGTTAAGCCGCATCGCCCGTACCCTGGAAATCCCAGGCGCGAGCGGCCTCCGCAAGCAGGATCTTATCTTCAAGATCCTTCAGGCCCAGAGTGAAAAAGAAGGCCATATTTTTGCCGAAGGGGTGCTCGAAATCCTTCCCGACGGATACGGCTTCCTTCGTTCCCCTGACTACAACTACCTCCCCGGCCCCGATGACATCTATGTCTCGCCCTCGCAGATCCGCAAATTCGATCTGAAAACCGGTGACACCATCAGCGGCAACGTGCGTCCTCCCCATGAAGGGGAGAAGTATTTCGCCCTGGTCAAGATCGAAGCCATAAACTTCGAGTCCCCCGAGGAAACCCGAAACAAGATTCTGTTCGACAACCTGACCCCTCTCTATCCCCAGGAACGAATCAAGATGGAGACGCTGCATGAAAATACCAGCGGACGGGTCACCGATCTGCTGACACCCGTTGGGAAAGGCCAGCGCGGCCTCATCGTAGCCCCTCCGCGCACCGGCAAGACGATGCTGCTGCAGTCGATTGCCAACTCCATCACTACCAATCATCCCGAGGTTGCGCTGATTGTTCTGCTGATTGACGAGCGCCCGGAAGAAGTTACAGACATGCAGCGCTCGGTAAAGGGCGAGGTGATCAGTTCCACGTTCGACGAGCCGGCAGCGCGCCACGTGCAGGTGGCGGAGATGGTGATCGAGAAGGCCAAGCGGCTGGTCGAGCACAAGAGGGACGTCGTGATCCTCCTGGATTCCATCACGCGCCTGGCGCGGGCCTACAACACCATCGTTCCCCCCTCGGGTAAAGTACTGTCGGGCGGCGTTGATTCCAACGCGCTGCAGCGGCCAAAGCGTTTCTTCGGCGCTGCGCGCAATATTGAGGAGGGTGGCTCGCTCACCATCATTGCCACGGCCCTGGTCGACACCGGGTCGCGCATGGATGAAGTCATCTTCGAAGAATTCAAGGGCACCGGCAATATGGAGGTGATTCTGGATCGCAAGTTGGTGGATAAACGGGTGTTTCCGGCCATCGATATTCAGCGTTCCGGCACCCGCAAGGAAGAGTTACTTATCCCCAAGGAAGATCTGCAACGGATCTGGGTTTTACGCAAGGTGCTGAACCCCCTTTCCCCGGTGGAGGCCATGGAACTGCTGGTCGACCGCCTGGGCAAAACCCGAAATAACGCCGAGTTTCTGCTTAAGATGAACTCGCTGTAGACGCCGGGACGGGTGGGGCTGAGCCCCGCCCCTTCAACTTCACCTCGATCCGTCTCTTTCATGGAAAAACAGCTTTCGCCTACCCCACAAAATTGTCGTCCCGACCGAAGCGTACCCGGCTCATCGCCTTGCGTAGCTGTGTAATCTGTTAGACACACGGAGGTTTGCGTGGCTACAGAGTCCCAGCATCGCAGGACTGCGGTGATCGCGCTTGGCGGCGGCTTATTTGTGCTTTTGCTCATGCTGGCCGCGCTGAATGCCTTCAACCTGCCCTTTCTGCGGCCTGACGACTCGGGACAGATTTTCCTGTTCACCGCGCTTTCCGGCGTCGCTTTCCTGCTCTTGCTTACCTTACTGGTCCTGCTATTTCGCAACATCGTCAAATTGATGGCAGGGCAGCACAGCCGTGTGCTGGGATCCAGAATCCGCAGCCGGATGCTGGTCGGGGCTCTTCTGCTCTCCTTCGCCCCGGCTGTGTTTATGTTCCTGTTCAGCTTCGGGCTGCTCAACCGGTCGATGGAACGCTGGTTCTCCCAGCCGGCTTCCCAGCTTCGGGAAGATTCGACACGGATCTCGGTTGAATTGTCCCAATACGCGGCTGCCAATGCGCGGGCAGAGGCGGAATCGCTTGCCAGTTCGCCCGGCCTGGCAGAAGCAGTACAAACCGGGAACTCCGAAGCGCTGTTACAGGAGATGGGAACCCATCGCATCACGCTGGAAGGCGGATTTGCCGTAGTCTTCCGCAACGCGCTGGCGATCGGCCAATACCAGCTGCCCCAGAATACGCACCGGGCAGTCATTCGCTCCTGGCTGGCTGAGACGACGGGTGAGACGGGCAGCAGAGACCTCCTCCAGGGCCAGGAACCGCTGACCACTGTCATCCTGCGCGCCGCTCAGCGCAGCGACATGCCCATGCTCGTGAATGGCAAGGACGAATATGTCCTTGGGGCGGCCAGCACCGGGAACGGCGGCATCGTGGTCGCCGGTCTCCCCCTGCCTGCCGGGCTCGATGCCACCCTCGAGGACATCCGCTCCGGCACTCGGGATTACCAAACGCTTTACCGCAACCGGCGGCGCATCCGCACCACTTACATGCTGCTGTTGTTCGTGTTGACGACGCTGGTGTTCTTCGCCAGCAGCTGGCTCGCCCTCTTCCTTTCCAAGCAAGTGACCCGGCCGGTGGAGGCGCTCGCGGATGCCATGGACGCCGTCGCCGCCGGACGTTATGCGCGCGTCAAAGTCGAGGCTACGGAGGAGTTGGGCGAGCTGGTGCGGACATTCAATCGCATGGCAGAGGATTTGGAAGAGAGCCGCGCCCTGGCCGAAACCTCCACCACCCAGCTATCGGCGGCCAATCGGGCCTTGGAGGAAAGGCGTAGCGAATTGGAAACCGTGCTGGAGACGATTCCCAGCGCGGTGATCACACTGGACGCGGATATGCGTGTGGTGCAGGCCAATCGCGCTTCCCGCAGCCTGCTCAGCCCTCGCGATCACCACGATCTCTCCGGAATGCCTCTGCAGGCGATTTTGCCCATCGAGGTCGTCGGTGAGCTGATCGTGCTTTTGCGGCGCAGCAAGCGGATGGGCTCGGCAACCGCGGAGATTGAATTGCCCGGCACCCGCAGGCCGCTGAATGTCACCGCCACAATCGCACGGCTGGAGCTAGGAAAGGAATTCGAAGGATGCGTCCTGGTTCTGGAGGATGTCACCGACTTCCTCCATGCGCAGCGGCAGATGGCGTGGAAAGAAGTTGCCCAGCGCGTGGCTCACGAGATCAAAAATCCGTTGACCCCGATCTCTCTTTCCGCGGAGCGCATCCGCAAACATGTCGACCGTCCAACCGGTGAGTCCGAATCCGTGATTCGCAAGTGTAGCGAGGTGATCCTGGGATCGGTGCAAACCTTGCGCCGATTGGTCGACCAGTTTGCGTCCCTGGCCCAGTTCCCTGCCTCGCGGCCGCGCAATTGCGACCTGAACTCGATCGTGGAGAGTGCTTTGGCGCCCTTTGCCGGGAGACTTCAGCATATTCGGATCATCAAACGACTGGGTAGCGGTATTCCCCCGGTATATGCCGATCCGGAAGGATTGAAGCGGGCGTTGGCCAATCTCATCGACAATGCGGCGGAAGCCATGGAAAACACTCTGCTGCAGGAGTTGACCATCGAGACGGGAGTGATCGAAGGGCACACCACGGCGGAGATCGTGGTTGCTGACACCGGTCATGGCTTGAACGATGAAATGAGGGAACGTCTTTTCCTGCCCTACTTCTCGACCAAACAAAGGGGCACCGGGTTGGGCCTGGCGATCGCCTCCAAAATCATCCAGGAACACAGTGGGGCCATTCGCGCAGAACAGAACAGCCCGGCTGGAGCGCGATTCATCATTGAGCTGCCGTTGGCCGACGCCAGGAGCCTGCACGAACCAGCCGCACTGGCAGGCGCTGACGCCAGGCCGAACTCATGAACCACATTCTCATCGTCGATGATGAGGCAGAAATTCGCGAGTCTCTGGGAGAAATCCTGAAGGAAGACGGCTATGCCGTGACCAGCACAGCCACAGCTTCCGAGGCCATGGTGTTGCTGCGGGACGCTTCTTATGACGTGATGCTGCTGGACATCTGGCTACCCGACCGGGACGGGCTCGACGTGCTTACCGAGCTCCGATCGCTCGATATCGAGAGCACTCCGGAGGTGATCGTCATTTCCGGCCATGCCACCATCGAGACGGCGGTTCGGGCTACCAAGCTTGGCGCTTTCGATTTTCTGGAGAAGCCACTCTCCATCGACCGCACGCTGATCCTCTTGAAGAATGCCGTGGAAGCGCGCCGGCTGCGCAGCGAGAACCACGAATTCAAGCGCCAGCTCCTCATGCACGCGCGGATTACCGGCGAAAGCGTGTCCATCAAGGCACTCCGGCAGCAAATCAGGCTGATGGCGCCGACCAATGGAAGAGTGCTCATCTATGGGGAATCCGGTTCGGGAAAAGAGCTGATTGCCCGCGCCATTCACAGCGAGAGCCTACGCCGCGACCGCGTGTTTGTGGAGCTGAACTGCGCCGCGATACCCGAGGACTACATCGAAAGCGAATTGTTTGGCTATCGTCATAGCGCGGTGCCGAATGGCCCGATGGAGAAACTCGGTACCTTTGAACGCGCTGATGAGGGCACCCTTTTTTTGGATGAAGTCGGCGACATGAGTCTCAAGATGCAGGCCAAGGTACTGCGGGCGTTGGACGAGCAGCGTTTTACTCCCGTGGGAGGAACGCAGACCACCCAGGTCGATGTTCGGGTCATCGCCGCGACCAACAAGGACCTGGAGGAGGAGATCGCCAAGGGAAATTTTCGCGAAGATTTTTTTTATCGCTTAAATGTGATTCCCTTCTACGTGCCGCCGCTGCGCGACCGGAAAGAGGACATCTTGTCGCTCGTGCGCGAGTTTTTGCTCGAATTCGGAAGGCAGTATGGGCGTCCTCGCATCGAGATGACCGAGGATGCGGTTGCCGTGCTCAAGCAATATCACTGGCCGGGAAATGTGCGCGAACTGCGCAATTTGATCGAGCGCATTATGATTTTGAACCCGCAAACCACCCGCATCGAACGCAAACACCTGCCGATGCTCGTTTTTCGCGGGAACAGCCGCAAGGGAGAGGAATTCAGCACGCTGCACCAGGCGCGAGAAGCTTACGAGCGAGATTACATTCTGAAAAAGATCGACGAGTGTCACGGAAACGTCAGCCGCGCAGCGGAGGCGTTGGGACTGGAACGCAGTCACCTCTACCGCAAAATGAAGAGCCTGGGCATCAGCGTCCGGGAGTAGGAGACTGCTGCTTTCTCCCCGATTTCCGCGCAGGATTGCCCAATGTTCCAGCCTCCGCGATATTCTCCAGTTGTTTGCGCCAGTCCAGATCGTCGACGAATCGCCTGGATTCGCGCCAATCCTTTTCGACCACCACGTGCAGCTCCAGAAAGACCCGCGTGCCGAGCAGGGATTCTATCTCCTTGCGTGCTGCCGCCCCTATGCTCTTGAGCTTGGCGCCACCCTTCCCGATCAGGATCGCCTTCTGCCCCGACCGTTCGCAGTAAATCACGGCCGAGATGCTCGTCAGCGGCGATTTTGATGCCGCATGAGGCTCCTCAAAACGCTCGACCACGACCGCGGCGGCATAGGGAACTTCTTCTCCGGTCTCGAGTAGGATTCGCTCCCGAATAAGTTCCGCCACCAGGAAGCGCTCGGGCTGGTCGGTAAACTGCTCCTGCGGGAAATAGCGCTTCCCCTGGGGCAAATACTCGACCAGTTTATTCACCAGGATATCCAGGCCGTCCTTCTTGCCGGCAGAGATCGGGATCACCTGGGCAAAGGGATAAAAAGCACTCAACTGCTGAATGAGAGGCAGGAGCTTGGCGCGCAGAACCAGGTCGATCTTATTGATCACCAGGAAAACAGGGCAGTCCAGCTTCTGCAGCAGTTGCAGAACAAATGCATCTTCCGCGCTTTCCCTTTCTGCCCGCGCGGATTGCGTTTTGCCGGGGACCGGCGGCCCGCTATATCGCGCAGCATCCACCATCAGGATGACGATGTCGCGGCTTTCCAGGGCTTCGTACACCTCTTGCATCATGCGCCGGTCGAGTTGGGTGCCGGGCCTGTGGACGCCGGGAGTGTCGACAAACACGATCTGCGCCGCGCTGGTGCGCTTACGCGCTGGAACTTCCAGAATTCCCTGAATGCGGCTGCGGGTAGTCTGCGGTTTGTCGCTGACAATCGCGATCTTCTCGCCGATGAGCGCGTTCAACAGAGTGGATTTGCCCGCGTTGGGACGGCCAATGATGGAGACGAAACCAGATCGCACAGCTTAGTGTAGACGGAATATTTGGGTTGAGGACAAATCTGTCAACGGTCATCCGTGTCGATGGAAGAGACGCGCACCCGCTCGATGCGGCGATCGGTCGAGGCCACCACTTCAAAGCGCAGGGAGTCAGCGACGATCACCTCGCCGGGCAGAGGGATTCGCCCGGCGATCTCGCTCACCAGGCCGCCAACCGTAGCTGCCTGGTACTCCTGCTCAATCTGGTAGGTGCCACTGAGCAGATCTTCCAGCCGCGCCAGCTCAAGGTTGCCGGAAACCAGCCAGGTGCCGCCGGCTTCATGCACGGGCGCATCGTGGTCGCTGTCATATTCGTGCTCGTCGCTGATGCGGCCGACGATTTCCTCCAACAGATCCTCGATGGTTACGAGGCCGGCCACACCTCCGTACTCGTCAATGACAATGCGCATTTGCTGCTTCTCCCGCTGCATCTCGCGCAGCAGTTCGTTGACTCTCTTGGTCTCCGGAACCAGGGTAGCCGGCCGCTGGATGGTAGCCACAGTTTGGGTCCTCGCCGCAACGTCGGCGATTTGCAGCAGGTCGTGAGCGAAGGCAATGCCGGTGACATGATCGAGAGAGCCGTGATACACCGGCACGCGCGAGTAAGGGTGTTTTCTCAAGCCCGAGATGAAGTCTTCCAGAGTGATATCCGCGGGAACGGCAAACATTTGCGGGCGCGGCGTCATCACCTCACGCACCACCTTGTCGCCAAACTCCACGGCCGAGCGGACCAGATCGCGATCGCTTTCTTCAATGATTCCTTCTTCTTCTCCGGCGTCAATCAGGGCGTCGA
>JBARKD010000469.1:0-5441 GCA_049800615.1 Acidobacteriaceae bacterium
GTCGAGAGGACGGCGATGTTGACGCCGTTGGCGTTGCCTCCCGCCTTGGTGCGGAGAAGATCGGCTCGCGCGATGGGGAAGTTGTAGCGGAAGGAGGCGAGCGTGAGATTATTTTCGAGCGCCAAAGCGATCGCGTCCCGCAGGGAGATGCGGAGCTTGCCCTCTTGAATGAGGTCGTAGAGGCGCTGTGAGTTTTGCAGGTTGAGTTCCGGCACAGTGCTGGGCATATACGGTGCCAAGGGGTTGTGTGAATGCGGCATTTCGATGTGGAAAGGTCCCTGGTAAGCGACCGGCTGCGGCTGCGGCTGCGCCGCCGATTGCGCCTGCTGTGCGATGGTCTGGGGCGGAGATTGCTGCGAATCGGCAGGCGCGTTCGGCAAGGTGGGGTTCGCTTGGGCCAAAGCAGTCGAAGCGAGTAGACCCGTCGTACAAAGTACCGCGATTGCCTTCTGCGTCCCAAACCCCGCCTGGGAGACACATTTCATGCCTTCACCTCGGCGCCCTGATTAAGGCCGGGGTTCGCGGTATCGCGCACCATCCAGCCATCGCGCACTTCGAGGATGCGATTTCCGAAGGACGCATTCAGTTCCGAATGCGTGACTTGGATGATGGTGGTTCCCTCTCGGTTGAGCTGCTGGAAAAGCTCCATGATCTCCTTTGCCTGTGAAGAGTGCAGGTTGCCGGTGGGCTCATCGGCCAGCAGCAATGCGGGCCGGTGAATGACAGCGCGGGCAATTCCTACGAGTTGCTGCTGGCCGCCGGAAAGCTGGTTGGGATAGAGGTCCTTCTTGCCCACGATGTTGAAGCGGTCCAGCGTGTCGGCAACCAGTGACTGGCGCTCGGAGCGGGAGATATTTTTGTAGGAAAGCGGGAGATCGATGTTTTCCGCGACATTGAGATCGTCGAGAAGATGGTAACTCTGAAAGACCATGCCGACATTGCGCCGCGCGAGCTCCGCTCGTTGCTTGCGATTCATCGAGTGCACCGCCTCGCCGTTGAACCGGTAGGCTCCGGACCATTGATCGTCGAGCAGCGCCAACACGTTCAGGAGCGATGACTTTCCCGCTCCCGAAGGCCCCATGATGGTGATGAATTCCCCCGCCTCAACCTTGAGGTAAATGCGCCTCAGAACCCAGGTTTGACCGGCGCCGGTTTTGTAACTTCTTTCGACATTTTCGAGCGAGATCATTCCATCCCTCACGCCACGGTTAGCTCTTCGCAGAGGCGAAGACACAGCAGGTCCCTTCGCCTGGCTTTTCCGACTTCCTCAAAGGAAATCGCGAAGAGCTTCCGCGGGGATGACAAATACATCGTTGAGGCAGCGCCTGTTCGGATCAGGCGCTTACTTGACTTCGAGCACCTGGTCCAGCATCTCGCCTTCGGCGACAATCTTTCCATCGAACAGATGGATATTGCGATCGGCATGGCGTGCAAACCGCGGATCGTGCGTCACCATGCAGATGGTCGCGCCTTCACGATGCAGATTCTTTAGCAATTCCATGACCGCTTCGCCGTTTTTCGAGTCGAGGTTACCGGTAGGTTCGTCGGCCAGCAGGATCGAAGGGGAACCTGCCAAGGCGCGCGCCACGGCCACGCGCTGCTGTTGGCCGCCCGAGAGCTGCGACGGATAATGCCGCATCCTATGTGCCATGCCTACTCGCTCTAGCGATTCCTGCACTCGTGCTTTACGGTCGCTCGAGGCCATCCCGGAACGGTAGGTCAGTGGCAGTTCCACATTCTCCGCTACGGTCAGATCGCCGATGAGGTTGAAGCTCTGAAAAATGAAGCCGATTTCCTGGTTGCGGATGCGTGAGCGTTCGGCGAATTTCAGATTCTCCACCGCTCGTCCGTTCAGCTCGTACTTTCCTGCCGTAGGCGTATCCAGCAGGCCGATGATCGAAAGCAGCGTGGATTTGCCGCAGCCGGAAGGGCCTGACATCGCCACGTATTCTCCCCTCTCAATCGAGAGGTGGACGCCGGAGAGCGCATGGGTCTCGATCTCCTCGGTGTAGAAAACCTTCGTCATTTCTTCAATCTGTATCAATGGCTGCATGCCTTTGCTCCTCGTTTGCTCATCATTGGATTTTGCCTTTCCCGCTGCAACTGTCGACTTTGCTAATCCAGCCGAATCCTGTCCGTTGTGTCATAGCGCGACATATCGCTCAGAATCACGGTGTCGCCCTGGTGAAGCCCTTCGAGCACCTGGATGGCGTTGACGGAGGCTTGCCCGACCTTGACCGGGGTGCGCACCGCTCCTTTGCCCGCATCATCCAGTTTGAAAAGGCTGATGGTGCTGTTTTCATTGCCGAAAGCCGGACGACCCACGTAGAGCACATCGCTTAACCGCTCCAGGTCAATTACGCCGTCCACGCTCAGGTCTTGACGGGCGCCGTCCGGGATTTTGCCGATCAACTGAACATCCACCGTGACGGTTCCATTGACCACCGCGGGATCAATCCGCGTGACCTTGCCATCCGCCAGCCCGTTGTGCGTATCGATAGAAGCGGGCTGCCCAAACTGAATATCGCGCGCCTGAGTTTCCGCAATCCTCAACTGCGCTTTTAGCTGGTTGGGCAGAACCACCTGCGCCAGCATAGTTCCCGGTTCTACGTGCTGACCCACCGCCAACGGCATACTCGTGAGCACTCCGGCAATCCCCGCCCGGACCTTCAACGCATCCAGCTGTTGGCTTTTCAAGTTATAGATTGCCTGAGCCTGCGCTACCTTTGCCTGCTGTACCGCAATCTGCGATTCAATTGCCTTCTCGTTGATACTTACGGTTTGTTCTTCCAGCTTGTTCCGTGTATCTAATTCGTTAGCTTTGCCCTCTGAGCTGCTGTAGGAAAGACCGGAAATCACACCCAAGCTATAAAGCGACTTATCGGTCTTTGCCTGCCGCTGCGCTTGCTGGTAGTCGGCATTCACTGTGGCTGCGGCCTCTTTCTGTGCCATGAGGTCGCTCTGTACCTTCACTTGTACATTCCTCAGGTCCGCTTCGGCCGATTTCAGCGAAAGCTCCGCATCGAGCACTTCCTGGCTTAACTGCGGATCGTTCAATTCCATAAGCTCGGTCTCCGGCTTTACCACCGTTCCGGGCAGAACCAGGATGCGGGTCACCGTCGCCTCAGTTTGCGCAGGGATTTGCCGGATCGCATCTTCCCGGGGAACCAGCGTACCGAGTCCGCGCACCTGGCGCACAAACGGACCTCGCTTTACCGTGTCCGTCCACACTACCGAACGGTCGACGGTAGGAGCGGCCGGCTTGAGCCGCATTACGAGAAAAGTCACAACGGCTAGAACAACCACGCCAATGGCGCCAGCCACGACTTGCCGCTTCCGCTTCTTAACTTTAAGATCTGGCCGAGAGATATCCATCAATAGCCACTAGTGCATGCCGGTAACCAAAACCACCGGCTTCGCTTTTCTCTTGAAAATTGGCCGCTTTGCCATCATCGACCCATACGCAACCGATGGTGGTTTTGTTCAATTCCGGCCTCGACTGTCCAGTTTCGGACAGCCGCTACAACACTAGTCTCGAAATTTGCGGAACGGCTAGGATGAGAAAAAGGAATTTTTGAATGAATCAACGCTTGGCGGTAATTGTGGCCGCAATGTTTTTGACCCCTGTTTTCCTCCACACTGCCCGGGCTACCGCCGATGAAGCGGCAAAGTCCAACTCGCCGGCCGCGAGTCGCGGGTACGACTACGCGCATCCCGAACCGCAACCGGCTACGGAAGCGTTGGATCTTGCCATGTATGCCCGCATTCGGGAAGAGGGTCTGAGGCGCTCACACATCATGGAGTACGCCAGTGGCTTGTTCGACGGTATCGGCCCGCGCCTCACCGGTTCCCCCAACTTGGCCAAAGCCGATGCCTGGACGCGTGACCAACTCACGGCCATGGGTTGCAGTAACGCTCACCTGGAAAGCTGGGGAGATTTCGGCATGGGCTGGCGTCAGATCAGCACCTCGGTCGACATGGTCACGCCGGACAACGCCGTCTTCATCGCCCAAGCGACACCGTGGTCGCCTGCTACCCATGGACCGCTGACCGGTGAAGTGATTGCCGTGCCCACCCTTAAGGAAGAAAAGGATCTCGAGGCCTGGAAAGGCAAGCTGGCGGGCAAAATCGTCCTCTATGGAAATCCGCCCGCGATTCATCCCGATGCTGCGCCACTCATGCAGCACTACGATGAGAAAAAGCTACAGCAGATCTTCGAATATCCGCTCGACGGCGACATGTCGGAGCAGCATGTCGACCCCGATGACCCTAAGTTCTGGGAAGACATCTTCAAGAAGATCGCGTTCCGGGAGCAGGTGGCAAAGTTCTTTGCCCAGGAACATGCGGTGGCGTTCCTGGTCGCCGGCTGGGGCGGCGACGGGGGTATCGTGCGCGATGACAACGGTGAGCAGATGGGAGAGATCAGTTACTTGCCCGATCATAAGCAGCTTCTCCCTTCCGCGGTCATCGCCAGCGAGAATTTTGGCCGAATGAGCCGCTTGCTGGACCACAAAGTGCCCGTCACCGTCTCGGTTACGATCAACAGCGAATTCACCGGGGATCACGAGCAGGGTTACAACTCGGTTGCGGAAATCCCCGGCGTGGATCCCGATCGCAAGGACCAGGTTGTCATGCTGGGAGGCCATCTCGACAGCTGGATCGCCGGTACCGGGGCCACCGACGATGGCGCGGGAGCGATCATCGCCATGGAAGCCATGCGTATCCTCACGGCGCTACACGTGCAGCCCCGGCGTACGATCCGCATCGCGTTGTGGTCGGGCGAGGAGCAGGGCGAATTCGGCTCCCAGGGCTACGTAGCACAGCATTTCGGGAGCGTCGGACGCTCAACCAAGCCTGAGGAGCTTATCGTGCCTGAATTCTTACGCGAGCCGGTGGGTCCGCTGACCGTCAAACCCGAGCAGGCCCTCATCTCCGGTTACTTCAACATCGATAACGGCGGAGGCAAGCTGCTCGGCATTTATGCGGAAAACAACGCCGCGATTGTTCCCATCTTTGAGCAATGGATGACGCCCCTGAAAGACCTGAGTGTCACCACTGTGAGCATGCGCAATACCGGGTCGACGGATCACGAGCCCTTCAACCTGGTGGGCATTCCGGGATTTCAGTTCATCCAGGATCCTCGCGACTACGAGACCCGGAGCCTGCACAGCAATCAGGATGTATATGAGCGGCTTTCTCCGACGGATCTCAAGCAGGCAGCCGTGGTCGAAGCGATTTTCGTTTACAACACAGCCATGCGTGACCAGATGTTGCCGCGTAAGCCTCTGCCCGCGCCGGAATTGAGGGAGAAGCGATCGCAGCCACTCAAGAACGTGTTTCCGGGAGCGAAGGCGGAAGAACCGGCAAAGAAAAACTGATTCGTTGCAAAGGCGGCAAACAGCAGGTCCCTCCCCATCAAGAGCCTGTGACTTTTTGGCTTA
>JBARKD010000470.1:0-5373 GCA_049800615.1 Acidobacteriaceae bacterium
GATGAAGACTCCGCACTTGCAACGTTGCGGCGTGCAATCGACCTCGATGTGAACCTCGTGGACACAGCTGACTCGTACGGACCTGCTGTCTCGGAAGAGCTGATTGCGAAAGCGCTGTATCCATACTCATCCGATCTGGTCATCGCGACTAAAGGAGGATGGGAGCGTCCCGGCCCTGGACAGTGGACACATAATGCCGGCCCCAAACACCTCGCAGAAGCCTTGGAAGGCAGCCTCAAACGCCTCCGTCTCGATCGCATCGATGTCTATCAACTCCATGCTCCGGACAATGCCGTCTCGTGGGAAGCCTCGCTCGAAGCTCTGGCCAAGCTGCGCGAGCAAGGTAAGATTTGCCACATCGGACTCTCGAACGTGACCCGCGAGCACGTTGAGCGCGCCCAAAGGATTGTGCCAATCGTTTCGGTGCAGAATCGCTACAGCTTTGCCGACCGCGAGTCCGACTTCATTGTCGACTACTGCGAGCAGCACAGCATTGCGTTTCTTCCCTGGGCTCCACTTGGACAAGCGCAAGAGGCGCACGACGCCCTAAAGAAGGTCGCTGAGGATCTAAAGGCGAGCCCCCTCCAAGTCGCTTTGGCGTGGTTGCTCAAGAGGTCCAAGGTGATTCTGCCAATTCCCGGAACCTCGTCGGTCAAGCACCTGGAAGAGAACCTCGCTGCGGCAAGCCTTGAACTTCCCCAGGCCGCATACGACCAGTTGTCTGCGGTGAGCCTTCCGCCCACCGGGCTCCGCGACTAAGGGTGGTGGCGGATCAACTTGAAGAGCGAGTCGCTCCCATATTGTTGACCGCCACTTTCGTCGAGACCTGTGGCATGAACGATCCTCGCACTCGCTCGATGCGCCTGACCAGGCAGTCCTGAAGCCGCAAATCAATGCGGTGCTTCTAGCGCTGGCTGATCGCTGTTCAGGGAGATTCCATCTTTTTCCAGCGTCTGCCCCAGCACCCGGTCGAACTGTGCCGCTGCCTTCAGCCACGCGGCCTTGGCTACGACTTCTGTGGTTTCTGCCTGGGCCAGATACGTCTGTTGTTCGATCACGGAGATATTGGTCGTATATCCCGCCTGAAAGCTCTCCTGGGCGGCAGCAAGCAACCTTGCCTGCAAAGCGCGCGCGGTTGTGGCTGCACTTGCTGCACTTTTCGCTGCGTTCAGGGCCGTTATTGCGTTCCGCACTTCAGCGGCTACCTGCGATTCCAGTTGAGTGACGCGCAGCTGTTGCTGCCGCAGGAGCGCCCTATCGGCACCGAGATTTGCCTCCGCGACGCGGTTCTGTACCGGCAGGGAGAACTGGAGTCCTGCTTCGTAAACAGTCGATGAGCGAGTTCCACCGGTCGGAACCGAGTTCAGAAGCGTATTCCCCGTCAAAGGATTGCCACCAATTGCGGTCAGTCCCGGCATCACCACACCACGAAGCTCATATGTGCCATAAAGGTCGACTTCAGGCTTCGCTGCATTGGCCGCACCTCTGACTTGCCGCTCGCCGTTGATCACCTGCAATCGTGCCTGGCGCACATCGGGCCGGGTTTCCAACGCACGTTTCACTAGTTCGGGGAATGGCGCTTCGATCTGCTCCTGCGGCGGCGCAAGTGGATCCGTCGCCACGATCTCGGGCACTTCGCCATCCGCGGCGGTGAGCGATTGCGGATCGAGCAGCGTCCGCAGAATCACCTGCTGCTGGTCCCGCAGAGCTATCGCCTGTGTCAGCACCAGCTGAGTGCTGGTCACCAGCGACTCCGCCCGCGCCACCTCGATTGGCGGTAGCCGCCCTACATTCAACTGCTCCCGGTCGTTGTTCAACAGTAACTGAGCAGTCGATAGCGCCTGCTGTTGCACTTTGACCGAATCCTGGAGGCTTACCAAGTCGACATACAGATTTGAAACCCCAGCGATCGTGCTGATCATCTGCTGCTCCAGGATAGCCGCCGATATCTTCTTGTTGGTCTTCGCAATGGCGATATAACGGGTGTTGATCGCATGTCCGGCCCCACGTAACAAGGGCTGCGCGATGAGCGCGTAAGCATTCGGATGAGAGAACGGAACGGCGGAAGATTGCCCCGAGTAGAAACTCTGCACGAAGTCGTTCACACCCAGCTGGGTCGTGGTCCCTGGGCTGAATCCTTTGCTGAGGACCGTGTCACCAAGTGTATTGTCCGTGGTCACCATGTCCGCCTGCGTCGCCGCTCCCGCGGATGTAAGCGAGGTTCCTGGGTTGCGCCGCAACCATCCATACCGGCCCAACAGCGCGGCATCGAAACCGGGCACCGGCGTCCCGCCGGAGTAGGGGCTCGAACTCAGTGATAAGGAGTGCGCTCCCTCCAGCACATGGCTGGTGTTGTACGACGAAGACACTGTCGAAGTAATTGGATCTACGCTGAGTGGTGACAAGCCAGGGGATAAGAAGCTGAGCAGCGGCACTGCAACCCCCGCCTCACCCGGCGGGCTATCCGCCACCGTGTAATTGATCGGACGCGGCAGCCCGCCGCCCTTTGTCAACGGCACGCTCAGGTCTGCGATGGTCTGGTCAATCTGCTCAATCTCGATGTCGAGGTTGTTCTTGAGCGCCATGCGGACGGCTTCCTGCAGACTTAAAGAAAGCCGTCCCCCCTGGGGAATCGCTGGCGCCGGCGCACTTACCGCCGTTTGCGCCAGCAAGAACGTAGGACGAGGCGCATCAACTATGCCCGCCGTGTTGTGGAGCGCTCCAGAAGGTTGCTGGGCCGCCGCCACAGACACCAACGCGCACCGGGTGATGAACCACCTGAAAGCCCGTCCGGCACCACTTCGTGCGACGGAGTAACGAAAAAAACGACTCATGTCGAGCGGCCCCTCTCCTGATCCTGTGGCTCTTGCCTGCCCGGTTTCGCAATTTTCTTCTACCCGCCTCCGCCCTCCTGCCCCTTGGGCGCGGGCCGCGTGGTTACGCGGGCACCCTGTTTCACCAGATCATTTGGGCTCACAACGACCAGGTCCCCATCCTTCAGCCCAGCGGTGATGTACAACTGCGTGCCCAAGTCTCGTCCTACTTGCACGGACCGCATTTGGATGATGTTGTTTTCCACCACAGGCACAAATTCGCCTTGCGCCAAGGTAAAAAGACTGTCGCCGGAGACCAAAATGCCCGGGTTCGAGGCCCTATAGTGGATCTGCGCCGAGGCAAACATGCCTGGCCGCAATCGGTGCTGCGCATCGTTGACCTGCAGCTCTGCGAGCAGTGTCCGGCTCTGCTGGCTGAGAGAGTCGCTGGTGCGCATCACCCTACCGGTGAACGTCTGTCCCGGCAACTCGGAAAAGGTCAAATTCACGGGCTGGCCGGTCTGCACGAAAGGTGCCTCTTGCTCGGGCACCGCGACAAAAATCTCCAGACTGCGGAGGTCCACGACGTCAAATAACTCGCCGCCTTGTGCGCCACCGGTTGGCGGGCCTCCCGTGGCTCCGGCCACAGGCCCAGGCGTCGCGCCCAGGGCGGCGCCCGCGGGGGACACGAAATTGCCTACCTCGACGTTGCGGGCCGTTACGGTGCCATCGATGGGCGAGCGTAGCTGCTCAAAATCCGCCAATGTTCGCGCATGGGCCTGTGCCGCCTGCGCCGCCTTGACCGCATTCTCCGCGGCCTCCAAGTTCGATCGGGCCGACTCCTTTGCCGCCAGTGCTGTGTCGTCATCTTGCTGCGACAAAATGCCGTGGAGCACGAGTGTGTGAACACGGTCATAGGTCGCCTGCTGCAGCCGCAGCGCTGCCTGGGCGGTTGCCACTCCGTCTTTACTCTGCTGCAACATTGCCGCCTGCTGCGACACCATAGTGTCCAGGTCTGGCGCCGATATCAAGCCCAACAGTTGCCCTTTGCGCACCGAATCGCCCAGATCGACATATCGCGCCTTAAGAAACCCGGAAGCTTGGGCGTAGATATGCGCGGACCTGAGCGGGGTTACCGTACCCGGCAGAGTCAAGTCCTGCTCTGCGCTCGCACCATGCACGGTCTGCACCTCGACCACCGGAACCGAGTTCTGTTGCTGCCTGGCTTTGGCGTCGACTTCCTCATTGCGTTTCTGGTGGGGCAGCCATCCAACCAGCAGGGCTACAACCAACACCGCGATCACGATCACAATCCATACCAGCCATCGGCCGGCCCTTCGCTGCCGATGCTCATCATGATGCTCATCCCAAGGCGGCCCTGGTCTAGTGACTCCTGCGCTCATTGGTATGCTCCTTGCGTCTCGTCTTCGATTCGCTTGTCCCAATTCACTGGCGGCTCTTTGCTAAACACCGAATACATGACCGGCACGATGAACAGCGTTCCCACGGTCGCGAACAAGAGGCCTCCAATCACCGCGCGTCCAATCGGGGCGTTCTGCTCGCCGCCCTCGCCCAGAGCCAGCGCCATCGGGAACATGCCGATAATCATCGCCAGCGCCGTCATACACACCGGCCGGAGCCGCGTCGTGCCCGCGATCAGTGCTGCTTGCTTCGCGTCTCTGCTCGCCTGGCCGTCGCTCCGCGAGTCGTTCGCGAAAGTCACCACCAGGATGCTGTTTGCGGTAGCGACACCGATCGTCATCAGCGCACCCATCAGCGATGGCACGTTGAACGTGGTCTGGGTCAGGAACAAAATCCATACAATCCCTGCAAAAGCCCCGGGAAGCGCCATAAGAATGACGAACGGGGTGGTCCACGACTGAAAATTCATTGCCATGAGCAGATATACAAACACCACCGCCGCTGCGATCCCGATCTCCAGGTTCTGAAACGAGGTGTTCATCGTCAGCACCTGACCGCTCAGAAGAATCTCTACCCCCGGGGGCAGATGTTGTGAGTTTTTCCTGACGATCCTCTCTACGTCGCTTGCCACCCCGCCCAGGTCTCGCTGCTGCACATTCGCGAACACATCCATCACCGGCAGAGCGTTGTAGTGTGAAACGGTCAACGGTGCGACCTGCCGCTGCGTCTGCGATACATTCCTTAGCAACTGGTCACTGGAACCAATCGCACTTATGGGGGTCCGGTCCAGGGTATCGAGGTTGCGCATCCGATACTGCGGCACCTGCACGATGACCGGGTAGTTAATGCCCGTCTTCGGATCGAGCCAGAAATTGGGGGCAACCTGGCCACTACCGGAAAGCGACAGCAGCACGTCGTCAGAGACATCCTTGGCGGTCAGCGCCAACTCCTGCGCCTTCAGCCGGTCCACGTTGATATTCAGCTTCGGCGCGCTGACCTGCTGCTGCATAAACACGTCCACTGCGCCCGGAACGTTTTTGATCTGCTGTTGCAGCGTCTGCGCTATTTCTGCGGTGGAGGCGGCGTCTTTACCCCGTACCTGTACATCGATCGGTGCGGGCAGCCCGAAATTCAGTGT
>JBARKD010000471.1:0-4726 GCA_049800615.1 Acidobacteriaceae bacterium
CGCGGGGGCTGCACATGACGACAGAACCGCTGGAGAGTGTGCTCACACACTACGCCCTCGCGCCCAAGTACGAGCCCATCCCGCTCAAGCAGGACATCACGCCGGATGAGGTCGAGTTCATTGAG
This sequence comes from Acidobacteriaceae bacterium, assembly GCA_049800615.1. Lineage (GTDB taxonomy): Bacteria > Acidobacteriota > Terriglobia > Terriglobales > Acidobacteriaceae > PALSA-350. The sequence continues at coordinate 126 of JBARKD010000471.1, forward strand.
GCCCACCGGGACGAGCTGCCGGAACTCGAAACGATCGACGAGCAGCGCCGGCTTTATCCCCGCAACGGCTTTGCCGCCAATCTGATCGGCTACGTGGGCGAAGTCAGCGACGACATGCTAAACGACCCCCGTTATGCCTTCTACGAGCCGGGAGACGTGGTCGGCAAGTCAGGGGTAGAACAGTCCTACGATCAGCTGCTGCGCGGTCAGGATGGCTCGCAGGACATCATCGTGGATAGCCACGGCAGGGAAGTCGGCATTCTTGGCAGGGAGCCGGCAGTCCCTGGCCAGGAACTGAAACTAACCATCGACCTCGACATCCAGCGCGCAGCCGAGCAGGCCATGGGCGACCGGAACGGGGCAATTGTCGCCATCAATCCTCATACCGGCGCGGTGTTGGCGCTGGTTTCCCGGCCCAGTTTCGACCCCAACGATTTTTCCGTGCGAGTCTCCCGCGAGGAGTGGAACAAGCTGGTCACGGATCCACGCCATCCACTCATGAACAAGGCCATTCAGGCGCAGCTTGCCCCCGGTTCCACTTTCAAAATCATCATGTCGCTGGCAGGCCTGGAAAACGGCATCGCTCAGGATATGAAAATCGTCTGCAACGGCGGGGCTACTTTCTACGGCCACTTCTTCGGTTGCGATAAGCGGCACGGTATGGTCGACATCCTGCACGCGCTACCCAAGTCCTGCGATACGTTCTATTACTATCTCGCCGAACGGTTGGGCATCGAAAAGATCGCCTATTGGGCGCACAAGGTTGGCCTCGGCCAGAAGACCGGAATCGACCTGCCCGGTGAGGCCAGCGGGGTCATGCCCTCGGAAGAGTGGAAGATGAAAACCCAGCATGAAAAATGGTACGCAGGCGAGACCATTTCGGTGGGCATTGGGCAGGGCGCGGTAGCGGTTACCCCGATCCAACTGGTCAGAGCCGTCGCGGGAATTGCTTCCGGCGGCGCCTTCAGGCGTCCGCATGTTGTAGATCCCGGCGAACTGCCGGCCGATTTCCGCCAGGCCCTCTACGAAAACTTCCCGGGTACCGGTGATGTGAATGTTCCTATTGGCGCCGCCACATGGGAAATGATCACGGAAGGCATGGCCGGCACGCTGGATCCAAGCATGGGAGGTACCGCTTCGGCGGTTCGTCTCGCGGATATCGATTTTGCCGGAAAGACAGGGACGGCCCAGGTTGTCAGCCACAGCGCCGGCATGACCAGCATTTCCAAGGACGTGGCCTCTCGTGCCAATGCCTGGTTTGTGGGCATCGCGCCGCGCAGAAATCCCGACATCGCGGTGGTGACTTTGGTCGAGCATGGCGGCTGGGGCGCCACAGCCTCTGCTCCGATTGCGGCCCAGGTAATCGAAGCTTTTGTGGATAAGCAAAGGCGATTGAACAACAATCTGCAGGAAGCCAAGGCGCCGAGCAAGGTTGAGGTGGGTGCTGTATGGAATGCTCCGCCTGAATCGGGCGCTCCGGCACCCACGGCGGCCGTGGCGTCGGCGAAAGACGCGGCTCCGCCATTGCACGGCGGCCACTTCATGCTGGCGGCGAAATGAAGCGGCGGAATGTGGAGGGGCGGGGTTTAGCCGGTCCGCAGTAGGGCAAGGTACCGGGGCTTTGGGCACTGGGCGAGAAGTGTGCGGGTGTACCGAGTAACCCTCAGGGGCTAAAAGCCCCGCCATCTCATGGCAGTCAGAGGGTGGCTGACGGGATCAAGAGGGAAAGGCGATCATTTTGCGTCGATTTGTCTCATTTCGTGATTTCGACTGGATCCTCCTGGCGCTGGTGCTGGGACTTTCAGTCATCAGCATTTTCGAAATCTACAGCGCCACCCTGCACACCAAGTTTGTCGGCTTTGAAAACAAGCAGGTTTTCTGGCTCCTCGGCGGTTTGGCCGCCATGTTCGTTCTATCCGTGGTCAACTACCATCGGCTGCTCGAGGCCGTGCACTGGATTTATGGCTTCTGCCTGGTTTCTCTGGTGGCGGTACTGCTGGTGGGCACCAAGGTGATGGGCGGCAAGCGGTGGATCAAGCTGCCGGGCGGCATTCACTTCCAACCTTCGGAGTGGGTCAAACTGGTGCTGATCGTGGCCATGGCGCGATACTTCTCCAGCCTCGCCGGCAAGGAATTGACCTGGGGCGATATCTTCAAGTCTTTCCTGATGGTGGGAGTGCCGATGCTGCTGGTTCTGAAGCAGCCCGACCTTGGAACCTCCCTGACGTATTTGCCCGTGCTGATCATCGGGCTCTTCCTGGGCGGCCTGGAGTGGAAGAAGGCGCTGACGCTGGTGGTTGCCGGCCTGGTCCTCGTGGTTCCTGTTTGGGCAAAGGTGCTGAAACCCTACCAGAAGCAGCGGCTCACCAGCTTCCTCAACCCGGACACCGATCCCCGGGGCAGCGGCTACCAGGTGAAACAATCGCTGATCGCTGTGGGCGACGGCGGCATATGGGGCAGGGGTGCCACGAAAGGTACCCAAACGCAGGGGGATTTTCTGCCTATCCCATACACAGACTTCATCTTTGCGGCGTTCTGCGAGGAGCACGGCTTCGTCGGTGCGGTCTTTGTTCTCCTGCTATACTTTTTGATATTGGCGCGTTTGATCCAAAATGCTCAGACAGCCGCGGATGTTTCCGGTACGTTCCTGATCATGGGCGTTGTCGCTGTGCTCATCTTTCAGATTGCGGTTAACGTCGGAATGGTCATCGGGTTGATGCCGGTTACAGGAATCCCTTTACCGTTGATGAGTTACGGTGGGTCTTCGGTTTTGTTTACCTTCCTGGCCCTGGGCATTGCGATGAACGTGCGCATGAGCCGCTTTGTGAACTGAGCGGCGCCAATCGGTTTCAGATTTTTTAGTTCAGAACGCCGGCCAGGTGAATCACCGGGGTCGGGCAGGATTAGGAATGAGCTCGCAAGGAAGGGTAACGACCCCGCCTGTAAACAAGGCTGAAGTGGTCACCGACTCTTTGCGCCCGGACAGCCCTGGAAGGCCAGTCAGTGTAGCGACCGTTTTCGGTCATGGCAATACTGCGCTAGCACCCCCACACAAAGAATTACGCTGGATCCCAACCTGTGGATCCAGCGCCTTTGACCAGGCTTTCTCTCCATCGGACCTGATTCTTCCCGTCTTTCCGGGAGTGGGATAGTCTTCCCCTCCGATCTGCCGCGCCGGCCGTCCGCTGGATCGAACCCGCGGACAGGAGAGGCAGCATGTCAAAAGAAATTTGTGTTTCCAGTACGCCGCACGAAACGCGACTGGCCATCCTTGAAGACGATCAACTAACCGAGGTCTATTACGAGCGTGAGAACGAGTACACGCTGGCGGGCTCCATTTACAAGGGGCGAGTCACCCGGGTATTGCCCGGGATGCAGTCCGCGTTCGTGGACCTGGGTTTGGAGCGCGACGCGTTTCTATATGTCACCGATTGTATGGAGGAGCAAGAGGACTCCTCCGAATTTGAGCGAATTCCCGCCAATGGCGAAGAGCCGGCTCGGCCGCAACAGGCCCGCCAACCGCGTGTAGCCGAAGAACCGAAGCGCAATGGTTCGCCTTCCAACGTTTCCCAGGGCCAGTCCGGACAGGCTGCCGAAGGAGAATTTGAGGATGGCACCAGGCGCTGGCGTGGCCGCCGAGGCCGCCGCAAAGGCTTTCGGCCAGAGCAAGGCAGCCAGCCGACAGGCCAGGAAACGAGTTCCCGCAGCGAGGTCCCTTCCCCGGCTGAGCCAACGCCCGAACCCCAGCCGGTAGAGATCCGGCCACAAGGTCCAATCGCCCTGCCGGGCGAGTCGCTGTCGAAATATGGAATTCAGAGCCCGGCATCTGCGACGCCCGTCGAGAATCGCACGCCTCAGCCTCGGCCAAACATGACCCTCGCGAAGCCTTCCACCCTGGTCGAGACACCGATCCAGTGGGATGGTGAGGGGCTACTCGCGGGTGAGTCGATTTCCCGCTACCGGCAGCCTGCCCATGAAGCTCCGGCGCCGTTTTTGAGTGAAGTGGCCGCCTCCGATTCGCCAGAGGCGGAAGTCGAGCTTGAGCAGGAAGAACTCGAGGTATTCTCCGCGGCGGTGGATGAACCCATCACCCTGCCTGAGGATGAGATATTGGACGAACCGGCCGCGCCGGAAGCTTTTGCGTCTGCAGCCGAGCCGGCGGTGGAGGCACACGAGGAAGTCCACACTCATTCCACTTCGCACTTTCCGGAAGAACCGGTGGCCGAGTTCGAGCCCGACGAGGCTTCCGCTTCGTATCGTGTCGATCCTTCCGCGCCCAGTGAATTTCGTTTCGCTTCCCCGTCCGCTACGAGCTTGGTCGAAGAGCAGATCGAGCTGGGCATCGAAGAGCAGATCGAGCTGCGCATGGAAGACCAGATCGAGCTGCGCATGGAGGACCAGATTGTTCAAACGGAGGAGGCGCCTGAGCCTCACCATCCTAGCCAGGATGCCGATCATCAATCGGCCTCTGCCACCACGGACGTCATCGCGCCGGACAACTACCTGGACGACCTGGATGAGGAACTGGAAGACGACACGCCCGAAGTTGGACTGGTGGAAGAAGAAGAAGTCACGGACGAGGAGGAGTACGACTTCAACCC
>JBARKD010000472.1:0-14664 GCA_049800615.1 Acidobacteriaceae bacterium
CGGATGCACTCTTTTGGCAAGCAGTTCGAATCTCACCTCGGCCACCAGCACCAGCTTTACCATCAGTGCAGCATCCGATCCCGCGGCAAAACTTGCATTCTCTCAACAACCTTCGAATGCAATAGCCGGGGCTACCATTACGCCCGCCGTAAAGGTGGCAGTGGAAGACGCCAACGGAAACATTCTCACTTCGGCTACCGACCAGGTCACCCTTTCCCTTGCCGGCGGCAGCGGTCTGCAAGGGACATTGACTGCCACCGCTCAGAATGGGATCGCAACCTTCAGCACCCTTTCGGTTAGTACGGCGGGAACTGGCTTGACTATTGTAGCGGCCGACTCGAACCTCACCTCGGCTACCAGCTCTAGCTTCACCATTAGCGCAGCAGCAGCGACTACCGTCACAGTGACTCCGACGACTGCGTCAGTAAAGGATGGAGCCACCCAACAGTTTTCCGCTTCCGTGACCGGCGTGTCAAATACAGCGGTCACCTGGACGGTGTCTGGGTCAGGCTGCAGCGGAACTGCTTGTGGAGCAATTTCCTCGAGTGGGCTCTACACTGCCCCAACAGTTCAACCTGCCTCGGCCAATGTCACGGTTACCGCAACCAGCGTATCGGATTCAACTAAAACGGCTACCGCAACTATTTCGCTTGTTCCGCCCCAAGCGTCTAACTACCAGCTCGTGTGGGAGGATACATTCTCGACGCTTAATATGTGCAACACCAATGTGCCGGGATGCAATTGGTATAACCCTGGAGTGTGGCTCTGGGGAACCTGGAGTACAGTTACAGATCCTGACTCCACATATGTCAATCTGGATTGGTCGAGTACGAATACCAGCTGGGATTGGCCGAGCATCGGAACCGCATCACCCAATGCGGAATACTACCACGCCTGGAAATACGGATATTTTGAGGTCAGCATGGCCTTTAATCCAGCCACAGGCTCCTGGCCAGCCATTTGGCTGCTTCCTCTATCCATGAATACGAATCCCAAGCAGACCAGCGGCCTCAATACTGGCGGCGAAATAGACATGTTCGAATGGCAAAGCTACATGCCAAACATGTTTGCCGGCACTGTCCACGTTTGGAACAATGGAGCGGATGTGGCTAATAATGAAGGAACGAACTTCATTAACTTGCCTGCAGGAACAGACCTTTCTCAATTCAACAAATACGGATTGTTATGGACCCCGACATCGCTTTCCTGGTACTTCAATGATGTTCTGATGGAAACTGTGGATACGACTCAGAGCGCCTATAACACAACGTTTAACAATTCAGGATTGTTCTACCTCATATTGGATCAAGCGAACGGCTGTAACTGGAACAATAATCCCTGTGCGGGGCAAGCCAGTCCGCTTGACATGAAGGTCCAGTGGGTTCACGTTTACCAAACACCGCAGATGTAGCATTTGCGGGATGCCGCGCTCTACTCCCACGCGTTCAGTTTCACAAACTGGTACCTCGCTTTGTGCCATGCAGCAAGCAATCCTGCGGCTTCCACAGAAGGCCCACGATTCGCTCCTGGCTCCAAATCGCCGCCATCGTGAAGCACAATGTTCGCAGCCTGTCCTGAACTTGTGGCCCGGTCGATCTTCTTTGTCAAATGTTTCGCGATCCGGTCTGCCGATGGTTCGTTCCAGTCGCCGGTCATCGCGTTCCAGAGCACTGTTCTCAAGCCAAGCGCGCGAGCAGTGCGGAGAACCGCTGGTCGCCACGCGCCAAACGGCGGTCGAAAGTACTGGACGGGCGCGCCGGTAATTTGCTCCAGGGTATCGTTGGTCTGCACGAGCTCTTCATGAATGCGCGTTTTGCAGCACTTTGCCAGGTTTGGATGACTCCATGAGTGATTCCCAATCAGATGCCCCTCGGCAACGAGGCGACGCACCAGTGCGGGCTCTGCCTTCGCACGGCTGCCCACCAGGAAAAAGCTCGCCGGCACATTGTGCCTGGCTAATAGATCCAAAAGCCGGGGCGTCCACGCTGAGTTCGGACCGTCGTCGAACGTGAGGGCTAGTTCACCCGGCCGGGGCGGCGCGATCAAAGCTTCGCCGAAGAGCAACGAACCTGGCCACCGCGTGACGATATTAGCCACTCTTGGTCCCAAGACCATGGCCGCACCGAAATCGGGCTGTTCCAATACCTTGATCATTTGCAAAAAAGGAAATGCGCTGCCTGGTTCAGTTTGAAACATTGTTACGCTGAACTACACCACGGCTGAATTGAGAGCCGCGCCGGCTCTCTTTTACTGCGAAGCTGTTGCTGTCTTTTGCCGTGAACGTCGCAGCCCCTTGGCGCAAGTAATTGAGGCGGTAAGGACGGTTAGCTCGATCCCAATAAAGCAGACGATACACAGTGTTCGGAAGCACAATATCCGAGTCGATGAAGCGCAGAAGGGGGGAAAACATCGCTGCTGGAATCCTGGCAAGGCCGTGTATTATGCGGCGGCTCCGACGGGATTCTCGCCTTAGCAGTTCGCGCCCCGCGTTCGTCGCAAGGAGCGGCGCGACATTGGCGCTCAAGCGCTTACAACGCAGACAGGCTTGTTCGAAGGTGAAGCTTTGGTAGTGGTAACCCATCGCTTCCCGCCTGAAATACATTTTTAATCCCATCGCGGCCAGACGATACCCAAAGTCGTAATCTTCGTGGACCGTGAGCTTGGGGTTAAAACCTCCAATGCGCTGCGCGAATTCCTTCTTCACACTCACGTTGGCCGTGACGAGAAATCTCGAGGAAATCGGCCCTTTGCCTCGAATCAGAGAATATGCGGCGAGAGCGCCATATTCGCCGTACCAACGCATGAAAGGGCTGATTCGGTTTTCCGGCGACCATGTCACATAGCCCAGCAGAGCAGCTTCGGGCGCAGGAAACTCCTGGTGAAACTTGGCGTGCTCCGCGAGGAACTGGCGGCTTGGGACAATATCGTCATCAAGGAAAACAACCACCGGGCTTTTAGCCCGATCTAGACCCGTGTTGCGGGTTATCGATACCGTGCTCTTGGTCAGCGGGAGAAATTTGATGGGTAGGCGGCCACGAAACCCTTCGACGACCGCCGAGGTGTTGTCGGTCGAGCCGTCGCTCACAATGATGACTTCGTGCAAGTGCTCCGGCTCGGCTTGGTTACAAAGTCCGGCCAGGGTCTTCTCGAGAATGGCGCATCGGTTGTAGGTGGGAATGACGACGGATAGTTTCATGCTGATCTTTCCAGTCCCAGCCTCTCTGGCTGGCTTGTTATGCTGCCCAACAGGATCTTACCTAACGCGGAGTGACGGATGTGGCCAGGTATTTGGTCGACGTCGAAACTGTCGAAAAAGCGACTAAAGACCAAAGCCACCAGGTAGAGCACTCCGAAGATGACAGTGCGGAAAACGAGACTGAACCACTTGGCTCCGGGGGGAAACAGGAGCGAGATCGATACGGCCAGGAGTGTACTGCACAATATCGGTTTGAAATACGCCTTCTGAATCGTGCTCCAACACGGGTATCCGGTGTACCTGTGAAAGACGAGGAAGGACCAGACTGAAGAGAACGCGATGGCAAGCGTGGTTCCAATGAAGGCCCCCGCAAAACCCAGGCGCCAGATCAGTAGACCGCTGGCCACCAGATTGAACACCAGGCCGATGCTGGCGATGCGGGTGATGGGCCGCACGTGCCCCTTGCCGAAGAGTATTAAAGTGCCGGGGCCTGTAGCCAGATTGAGGAACTGCACCGGAACGAGAACGCGGATGGGCAGAACCACCGAACTGAACGCGGGGCCGAGCCAAAGAAAAACAAAAACCGGCGCCACCGCAATAGCCCACACGACCATCGGAATGCCGATCATTGCAAGATACTTGTGGGCGCGCTGATAGAGTTTGGCCAGGCGAGCTTCATCTGTGTGCGCATTCAAATCGGAGGCTGCTGCCAGCAACGGCGTGAGCAGCAGGCCTGGCGCGCTACGCACCTTAACGGAAAAGTCACTGGCAATCTCGTACCACCCTGCGAAGAGTGCGCCAGCCATGCGCGAAAGCAGCAGCTTTTCAATGTTGTTCTGGATGGCAACTGCCATCTGCACTACGTATAACTGCGAGCTAAACGCCAGAAGCCCGCGCGTTTCGCCAAGGGATGAATTCCGCAGATTGATTTTGAGTGTCGGTACCAGGTGGGGCACAAGCAGCAGGTTCGCCGTGAACGAGATCATAGACCCGACCAGTGTCGCGGCCATCAATCCCGTCAAACCATATCCCGCATGGAGAAATACGAAGCTCAGAATGGCCGCCGAACCAACGTTGGCCGAAGAAAGAATGCTTGTGAGGTCCATGCGCTGCAGACCGCTAGCGATCGAGGAAAGGGGAAAACTCAGGATATTGAACGCGACAACCCCGATCAGAAGGTAGTAGGAATAAATCAACTGTGGACCGAGGGTGTGAGCTTGACGAAAGACCAACGCGAAAATTGGCTTTTGCAGAAGCGCTAACGCTACGGAAGCGAGAATTGCAATTGTGCCGAACAAGACAAACCCAGTGTTTATCAGCCTGTTCAATCGGTCAAAATCGCGTTTGGCCCAATATTCGGCGACATGTTTGCTCAGCGTCCCAACCAGGCCGAAGTCCGCAAGCGAGGTAAGATTGGCCATGGCATAGAGAACCGCCCAAATACCGAAGGCGTGGGCTCCAATGTGGTGGATAATGTAAGGCGTCAACAGAAGCGGGATAGGCGCGTAAATGACGATACGGAGCACATTGAAAATTGCATTCCGTTTAATTTTGTCGCCGGCGAGCCTATGCCGGTCATCAAGAAGGCGTGGCTTCTTGACCGGTTCTGTTGGAGCTTGCACTTCCTGTGCCATCATAAGTGAATCCGTTCCAGGGCCGCGAAACCGCCGGGCCGCCGCGTCACTGACCGATAGACCTGCTCACATACGCTTCCAGCGTTGGCTTCCCACACAAATCTTTCCAGCACTCGATTGCGCGCGTTTCGACCCAGCACAACACTTTGCTCCGGTTTCCGCACGAGATACTTCAGGCGTTCGACGAAGCCGGCATGATCTCCGGGTGCTCCGACGCTGCCGGAAATGCCGTCTTGAATGTATTCCACGTTCTGCCCGACGCGGGTCGTGAGAACCGGCTTGCCCATGGCCATGTATTCAACAATCCTGACAGAGCATTTTGCGCGGTAAATGAGCGTATCCGGATACGGAAACGCGGCGACATCGCAGGCAGAGAGTGCTCTGAGATAGTCGTCATAGCTGAGTTGCCCCAGGAAACGCGCCGTTGTCTTCGGACGGCAGGCAAAGAAATCTTTGATAGGCCGGAGTTCGGTTCCTTCGCCTACAAAGACGATCACCGCACCGGTCTGTTCAGAGACTTCGGCGGCGGCGCGGGCGAAAAAGAACAGATCGTCTCCTGGTTCGTAATGTCCCGCATAGAGGACCACGCGTCGGCCCTCAAAACCTAGTTCAGCCTTCCAAGCGTTCTGATCGATGGTGCGAAACTGGTCGATCTTCTCAATTTGCGAGGTAGACAGGCAATTCGGTACGTAGACAGTCTGCGCCTCGCCGCCACGCAGGGCTACACTACGTTCAAAAAGTGTTCTGCTGGCCACGGTCAGTGCGGCAGAGCGCCGCATCAGGCTGCGCTCCATCCAATCGATGAATTGTTTCACCAGCCATGGGTATGGCTTGACCTCGTTCCAGCCGCCCCAACCCTCCCAGTCGTCGCAGTCTGTCACAATAGGCAGACTCGTCATTGCCCTCAGCAGAACTGCTGTGGCGCCGGCAAATCCCTTTGGCTTGACAATGTGAACCACATCGGGGGCGAACTTCCGAATTCGCTGCACCATGCGCAAGAGAGCCGCCGGGTAGGAAAAGGCGGAGCCGGAGACCTTGACGTTACAAATACCGACGCCATCGTTTTTCCAACTTCGTCCTGAATCCGCCGGGTTGTCATAGGGTACGGTGATGATCGTTACTTCATGGCCCAGACGCGCAACCTGGACGGCTAGGGGAAAGGCACGTAGTCGCAGCGTTCCTTTCGGTTCCCAGGCAAAGCCACACACGAATGCGATGCGCATCAGGCAGGTACCTGAGAGGAGACATACTCACGACTCTCCAATTCGCGTTCAATCAGGCTGGCGAATTTAGGTCCCCAGGATTGCATCGCGTAGTTCTCCTCCACCTTAGCGCGAGCGCTCGCCGCCATGCGAAGGCGCAACATGGGATCATCCAGCAATTCCTGCAACCGCTCGTACCAATCATTCTCCGTGGTGGCATGGAAACCATCGACGCCGTGCTCGATAAGCGACGCGGCCATACCAACCGGAGAGACAACCGGAACCGCTCCAACTCCCATGTATTGGATAGCTTTGAACGAACACTTGCAACGGGTCCAGGGAGTATCGTGTAAAGGCATGAGGCCTATGTCGAGCATGCCGAGATCTTCAATCTCGGAATTGAGGCGAAACGGCAAGATCTCGCAATTCGGCAAATCCATCCGGAGCTTTGCATCGCCGACAAAGCGAAAGCGCACACGACCAGGATTGTTCTCCGCCAGACGCCTGAGCGCAGGCTCGATAGCAGGCAAATACGGGGAGGTTGAGTTGCTGCCAAGCCATCCCACGGTGATCGGCTCTTGCGAATCGACTGGACGCGGATTATAAACGTATGCCTGAAGATCGATGACTGTGGGAACGAGCGCTACATTGGTGTTGAACTGAAGCGCATAGTCCACTAGCGCCTGGCTACCGCCCAGCACAAGCTTGCTATCGCGGATCAAATCATTGAATCCTGCGCCATACTTCATCTTGTAGAGAAGCGGGCTTCCCAGGCCGCGGAGTTGTCCGTGCCCCATGTAAACCGCATCGTCAAAGTTGTAAACCACGTTTCCACACTGCGCCATGAGGAGTTTCTCGACGAATGGCGTGAAAAATGGGTACGCTTCCCGGTTGATCAAAACCAGATCGTAAGAGCCGGCCTCCAAAATGTCGCGCATCCTGCGGATGCTACAGAAGACAGCATGCAAAACCTTAACCGCAGAATGCCCCCCGCGGCGCAAGATGCGGAAGAGACGCTCCGTCGAAAAAGGGCGGACGGTACAGGTATGTCCGGCTGCTTCGAGATATGGCACAAAGTCGTAGACGCGGTATCTGGAGCTGGCGTCTTCCCTGGGATGATGAGTAATAAACAGAATCTTGGCCATAATAAATAAGAGGGATCCTCCCCTTTCGCCTGATACGTGAAACACGCGGGAACAGGAAGGCGTACGACGGTCATGCGTCGCCGCAGTTTCGCAATAAAGGAAATAGTTAGTGTTCTCGTAAAAGGGAGGGACTTCACGTCTGCAGGTACGTAATCCTTCTAAAAGGCAACCCTACGCCTCAGTTTCTTGCCGTCGAATCGATTCTTTCCCAATCGAAGGAAACGTATATTCGCTTCGCTTCCGGTTGTGCATCCTGGACCACAACTGTTGTGGCCAGTCTTTGTTCATGCAGGGGCGTTCGATAAGAAGAAAGAAGAGTGTGCAGAATCCTCCAATAACAATCGCCATTGCAAAAAGTTGAGAGAGAAAATACAAGTAACCATCGCCATGCGGGAAGAGTCTGGTTGAGAACGACAGGGCGTTCGCCATCAAAGGGAAGTGGAACAGGTAGATGGAGTAACACATACCGCCAGGGATCGTCACCAGGGGCCTGGTGAGCAGCCATCTGAGACAGACTCCTCTAAAAACTGCAAAACACGTTAGAAGGATCAGAAATGGGCCCGCGACACTAAACCAGTTTGCATTTAGGTATAACAGCAGCGGCGCCACCGCCAAACCGGCAATATCCCAGGACCAATGCCCATCTCTCGTATCCGGCCAGTCTGTCACATAGACATCGGCGAGCAGGAACCCAGCCAGAAAAAATTGAAGATAATTTACGATGGAGATGTCCAGCCGGGGCGAGTCCCTCCAGAGGGGATGACTAAGGCCCGCGCAAAGCATCGTCCCGACGAGCAGAGCTCTTCTCGAGAGTCGGTTCCGCACTGCGAAAATCAATGTGAGGATTGGTACCAGGCAGTAAAACTGAATTTCGACTTCAAGAGACCACGCAACTCCATTCAGGAGGCTTCCCACTCCAAAGATTGTGTTATGCAGATAAAGTAGACTCGCCAACAGTCTTTCGGACCAGAACCCCATCGTGTATCCACGATGTCCTGAAAGCGAAAACAGGACAAACATTATGAGCATGGAAAGAATGTACGGTGGTTCCAGTCGAGTGATCCTGCGCAGGAAATACTTTTTCAGCGAAACTGCCGGTCCTGCTTTGAGATAATGCTTTGCCCAAGGAAGTCCGAGAATGAGTCCACTAATTGTGAAAAACAGAGGAACTCCGCGTCCCCCATTGTTCATCAGACGACGAGTGAACCAATCTCCTGGATCAGAAAAGCTGAATCTGGTTATGAGAAGGAACTGCAGGTGATAGAGAACCACCGAGGAAATCGCAATGAAGCGGAGCCCATCGATCTCCGGAATGAAAGCTCCGCCTGATGTGATGCGGCGTAGCGAGAAGAACTTCATGTGTGGCTCTCCCCCGTCACTTCAGAATTATGTGTGAGAGTCGTCAGGCGTCAGGCGCCTCGCGACCCGACGATCGCGGAAGAACGCCATAGTGTTGCCTGGAAACTGGCTCTGGACGCAAGTCCGAGTGCCACTCCAAACGCTAGGATCGCCTGGGGGCTATAAAACATTTCGTCCACAATACCGTGCACTAGAAAGACCGTGAGTCCCAGAAAGCCGGCGAGAGCGGCAATGTTTGAACGATGACTCAGCGCCGATCTTCTGAATACGATGGCAATGGGCGCGAAGAACAGTATAAAACCTATGACACCGGTTTCAGCGAGACACGAAAGATAGGTACTGTGGGCATGGTCGGCTGGGAGGTCCCTCCAGTCAATAAACGAAGTAAGGCGCGGCGTGTAGTTCATCCATCCCACACCTGTAAGCGGTTGGCTGAGGAACATGATGAACGCGGCTCTCCATAATTGCATGCGGGTTCCGACTGTCTCATCTCCGAATTCGCTAACGTGACCGGAGCCGACGGGGTTCAGGGAGCTAAGAACATACAACATCAAGACCACGAGCGCGGCCCCAATCAGTAGATACCGCGCGCGCAGGTATCCCGTTAACGTTAGGATTGCGATGACTGCGGCAAGTCCCATCCATGCGCCGCGCGAACCGCTCGAGAGCACTCCCATCATTCCCAGCAAAGAGAGTCCCAAGGCCATTTTTCGTCTGAGCCGACTCTCGGAACAAACGATCACGGCAAACAGCATCGCGCAGACGATGGCACAATAGAAACCAAAGAGGTTGGGATGGCCAAACGTCGAGAAAGGTCTTCCCGCCCAATGCGACGCAACGTCAGTGGCGCCCGATTGGCCGGAAAAGAGATCGAATGCCGGCCCTAAGCCGCCGGCCAGCATCTGATAGACCGCATAGCCGACAGCTGGAAGCAAGGACCAACCGGCGGCGAGAATGATTTTCTCAACCTCGCCATAGCTGGCTATCGCAGTGGCGAAAACAAGCACAACGACCAGCCGCAACCCGCTCTCCAACACCCACGATGCTTTATCGGACCTGCTGATTGTGGTTAAAACCGCCATGGCCGCGAAGCCGGCGAGAGCGAGTGGCCATAGATTGACTTTATGACGTTCGGCCAAAAGCTTGCGCAGAAGCGGAATGGCTAAAATGCCAGGCACAAGATCCAGGTAAGCCGGTTGCGAACCGATATCGATCTTGAGATCCAGGGGCATGAGAACGAGCAGTGGGAGCAGGACGAGTTCTACACGGTCACCGATCATGACACCGGCGAAGACGATGCCAAGACCGGCCAGGGCCAACATGGGATTGTATAATCCGATGGCGAGAGCCAGGCAGGCCATCGATGAGATCAACAGCCAGTCGCGCAACCACAATGCGGGAGCCGGTGCCGTGAGTTGTTGGGAATTAGACAAGGTTGAATCGCTCGAAATAATTAGTAAGTTTTGTGTAGACGTTCCTGCGATGCCCCATGGACATCGCAAGGCCTCTGCTCACACACGCTGTGTCTTGCGATGATTGGCTATCACGAGCGTCGGACTGTCGCACATGGAACCGCACGATATTGAGAAAAGCTCGGGGTCAATCCGGAAGGACACTTCGCCGGCGCGATGAGCGCATTCGTTCACGGTAATGGGGAATTACGCAGTGGAACGTGCGGAATCACAGTCTCTTGTACAGCTTTTCTGGAATCGGAAATGAACGATTGTGCAGAACCGCACCCAGTAGCGGAACTCCGGCGGCATCTAGGGCTTCTTTTGCATTTCGGGCCGACTGTCGCCGCGTACGACTCGCTTCGACTACGAGAATGGCTGCGTCGGCACTTTGCCCCAATAGTTGAATATCGTCATCTACATTAGCCGCCACATCGATCAGGACATACCCAAACATGCTACGGAGTTCCGCCAACCTTTTCTTGAGGTCTTCGGCGGGCAGGAGCTCCCGGTTGTTGTTAGCCAGGACTTCGGAGCTCGCTAGCCAGAAACTGCCGGCAACCTTTACGCACTGCGCGCGCAGGGATTCACACGTTCCCGTAAATGGAGTCGTCGTATCGATCCTGAAGAAATCGCAAAGGCGGGGAGACCGAAGATTGGCATCGACCAAGCATACTGAAAGAGAACTTTGCGCTGCGAGAACCTGGGCCGTGCGAACGGAGACGAGGCTGCTACCGTTATCGCCTTCGACCCCACAGAAGAGAACCACGCGAGGTGCGCTCTCTTCGTCCGCAAGAAAGACTCGCCGGACCAGCCGAACCGTTTCTCCCTTGGCGATGGCGTCTGGTTCGCCGATAGCACCCGGAAGCTTTACAAAGCGCTCCGTTGTGATCGGCACGTGCAGGTGCGATTGCTGTACTTCCTCGTTGAGCTGCTGCAATAACTGAAAGTTTCGGCTCATTGGAGTTTCCTCATATTAGCTTGAGCGGTCATATCATTCGCGTCCTGGAGCGGCGGCCGAGGTCTGCACCCCCAGCCGTTTGATGATGTTGGCGCGCTGGTGGGAAAACTGTTGTTCCAGGTCGGCGATCTGGGCGTGCAGCTGCTGGATCCTATAGTCTTGCGGCGTGAGCGTCACGCTCAAATCGGAAAGCTGGCGGCGCAGGTCGGCCAGCCTGGCCCGATTATTGCGCAGGGTCGGCTCATCCAAAACCTGGGGCATGGCTGCGGACGGATAGTTGCGCGGAACCTCCACCTGTGCCTGAGTATCCGCCTCGTGCGATTCAGCCTTGGCCGGATCGGTTTGAATCTGGCGCAGCTTACCAGCCGCGGCGCTCCTCTGCGAGGAGCTGGGAATCACGATACGCGTCTGGCTCGCGTAGCTTTGCAGATCGTTCTCTGAATCCTGCAATTTCTTGTGCCCGTCGGTGAGCTGCGCAGTGAGGAACTTGTTGGTGTCACCGGCGGAGCTGACGCCTGCGTCCTGAGCCTGCTCAATAGACCGTTGCGCCGGCGTATTCGCCGTATTCGGAGGTCCCGGAAGCCAGACCTTTTGGCCCACCTCGACGTGGTCGGGATTGGTCAGCTTAGGATTGAGCCTCTGGATTTGATGCAGATGCGGTAAATCGAAGCCTCCCAGGTATCGAATAGAAATATCTCCGAGGCTTTGATTTGCCGCAACCGTAACTGCGAACGGTGAAGCGCTCGCAGCCTGGTCAGGGATAAGTGCCTCGCCAGCATCTGCCGTTGGCCGCTGAGAGGACGAAGGTGGAAAGCTCTTTCGGCTCAAGGATGGGGTATCGCCTGTCCCTTGTGAATGACTGGCTCCGAAATGAGTATATGCGAATGCGCCGAGCACACATACCAGAAGAACCGCGGCCGCGGAGGCCCAGCCTTTCAACGACCTCTTGACCGCTCCTTGGTTTTCCGGCTTGCCCGCTTCGTTTGCTGTGACCTCATCGATTGCCGATACAGGCCCATTGGATTGCGGAATCAGTCGCAAGTCGGAAATCACTTCCGCCACCATGCTCTCGTCTACTTGTCGGCCCTTCAGGGCGCAGCACAATGACAATGCGTTGAAGCATAGATTGTTGATGGTCCGGGGAATCCCTTGGCTCGCCTCAGCGATTTCCTTGAGAGCATTCTCGTTAAAGAGAGGCTTGCCGTTATATCCCACCCGTTTGAGCCGGTAATCGATGTAAGCAGCTACGTCTTCGCGCGAAAGCGGGTCAAGGCGGCAGATCGTAGAGATGCGCTGGCGAAGCTGTATGAGCGAAGGGTTTAGCAATTTATCGGACAGTTGGGGCTGCCCGGATAAGACAATCTGCAGCAGCTTGCCCCGCGTCGTCTCAACATTTGTGAGTAAGCGGACCCGTTCCAAGACCGCATCTGAGAGATTTTGAGCCTCGTCGATGACGAGCACGAATTTCCGGCCTGCTGCATTTTCTTTGATCAGAACGTCCTTTAATTGCTCCTGCATCTCGGAACTTGTTTCCTTGGGAGTAATGCCTATCTTCCGCAAGACAGAGCCCATGAACTCCTGTGGTTCAGACAAGGCATCGATATCGAAGAGAAACACGCTGTAGGCGGACTCCTGGGCCCGCTCCAGAAATCGATATAAAAGGGTGGTCTTTCCCATCCCTGGAGGTGCAATCATGGCAGTGAAGCCACGATTGCTTTTGAAGCTATATTCGAGCGAGGCCAATGATTCGAGATGAGTTTGACTCGGATACAAGAAGCGGGGATCCGGAGTCACGCCGAACGGTTCTTCCTGAAAGCCGAAATATTGCAGTAACATAGCGTTAGGAGCTGCCCTTCGGCAACGCGGCCAGCACCGGTATGCCGAGAACGCCGGCCAATTCGCCCGGTGTGCGGAATGTCGGGTCTATGTAGTCACGCATAAACCCGGTGGAAATGCCGACCGCTCCGGCCAGGAACAACGTGAGGAGTGCGGCGACGAAAGGCGACCTTTCGGGAATCGCGGGAACAGCAGGTTGCTCAGCGACTGCGACGTTCAGAAAACCACCCCGATCCAGTGCTTCGCTGATTCGTGCGTCTTCACGCTTGTGCGCGTATAACAGATAATTCTCCTCTTCCGTCTTGGCGGCTTGCAAAAGGTTCTGCTGGGTGACCATGCTTTGATCCAAACTTCGAGCCTGTGCGCGGTACTTCGCGGCGACAGCAGATGCGGCAGCTGCGCGCGCCTTCAACCCGCTGAGATCGGCCTCAGCCCGGGTGAGCTCTGCCTGAGCCCATTGATAATCCGGGTTCCGGTCGGAACTCTCATCGCGAACTGGTAAAGCCTCTTCCGCACTGATCGTGCGCTTTGTAGCTGCGATCTGCTGATCTACCTCCTGAACCAGTCGATACGTCGGCTCGTACTTGGTCAGCAACTCAGTCCTCTTGAGCTCCAGATTGAGAAGAGTTGATTTCAGCTGATCGAGAAGCTGGGGATTGTCGCCTTTACGTACAACCGTGGTGATTCGTGGATTGATAGATTTCAGTTCCGCATGCAATGCAGTTACCCGCTGTTCTGTCTCACGTTCGGTCGTTTCCGCCTGGCGCGCGGTGACATCGAATTCATCGGCTTGATGCAGTGCCGCGTCGCGCTCCAGTTCGGCTGAGACGACGCCGGTCTCTTTCGTAAAGTCGTTCAGCTTCTGTTGCGCCTGATTCATTCCTCGCTGGTATTGCTCAGTCTGCTCGTTGAAGAACTTGAATGCCCCAGACGGACGATGCATCTCCAGGTGCTTCTGCATATATGCCGCCGACAGAGCATCCAGTACTTTTTTTGCCATCTGTGGATCGCGGGCACGATAGCGCACTACAATCATGTTGGTTTTGGCAATGCCTCGAATGTCCAGATCCCCACTCAGTTTGTGCACTGCGCGTGCAATCCCAACAGGACTACCAGCGTCGGGGGATCGGTCCCGCGAGCCGTCGAGGCCAGTTGCCAGCACAACCTTGCGCAATAGATCATCGCTATTCAACAACTCAACCTCAGAGTTCAGATCTTCCGCGCTGACCTGGTCATCGTTGAACTGAACCGGTGCGTTGGCAGAAGGGGTCATCAGGGTATCCGAGCGCTCGCGCAGTACCAATAACTTCATTTCGGACGCATATTCGGGGATCCACACGCCGGATAGGGCCACCACGATAACTACCAGGCCAAAAGAGATTAATATTGGCCACCGTTGCCGAAACAGTACTGCCGCCACGTCCCGTCGGGTCGGCGAATTTTTTCGCGTATACCGCTGGAGTAGCGGCGCTTCTGTAGCAGGGCCTGTCAATTCGTCAGATCTCATGTCGCGCCTCGCTTTAATAGACTGCGGGGTTGTAGTAAGCACCGATGCTTGAGGTAGGCAGGAATGGTCGAATCTTCGACAATGCGTTCTGGGGCACGTACAGCATATCTCCAGGTTGCAGATGAAGATCTTCAGACAAATTCCGCGAGGCCAGCAATTTCTTCACGTTTAGAAGCTTGGCCTCATATCCACCCCCCGGCAGTGGACGGAACAGGACCACCTGTGAATGCTTGGCTTTGTCGTTAAGACCACCTGCGATCGCTATCCCCTCGGTGAGGGTGAGGTCACTTCGTAGATCGTACTTGCCTGGCTTATCAACCTGGCCTGATGCAATGAAATAGGGCTTTTCAAAATCCTTCAAGACGACTACGAC
>JBARKD010000473.1:0-6008 GCA_049800615.1 Acidobacteriaceae bacterium
GAGGGTACAATTTCTGCCACTAGACTGAATTGTCCTCCCGAGAGCCTGCGACTTTTGGTGAAGGGCGGCGCATCGAAACTGAAGAATGAAAGTCCTTCCGGTTACCCCCAACTCAACACAGCTCACCCGCTTCGGCTTCGTCAACTGCTATCTTGTTCGCGAATCCGACGGTGTCACCCTGGTCGACACCGGCCTCCCTGGAACGACCGGCGACATCCTCGCAGCAGCCAGGAATCTCGGCGCACCGATCCGCCGCATCGTCCTGACGCACGCCCACATGGATCACGTGGGGTCCGTAGACCGCCTGCTCCAAAAACTCGGCCCCGGCAATGTGGAGTTGATTGCCAACCGTCGCAGCCTGCCCCTTCTGCAAAAGCCCCCGGACACATCGTTACGGCCCAACGAGCCTCAGGGCAAAATCAAAGGCTCGCTTTCAGGAATCGCAGCCTCACCCACCCACATGGTTGAGGAAGGCGGCAGGATTGGTTCTCTCCTCGCTATCGATACGCCGGGACACATTCCTGGGCACTTGTCCTTTCTGGACGAGCGCGACGCCACGCTCTACGCCGGCGATTCCCTCGTGGGTATGGGCCATCTCACCATCAGCGGCTTCGCTCCCTGGTTTTTTCCGCTGCCTAACTTTGGCACCTGGGATAAAGCCACAGCAGTCGCCAGCGCCCAAAAACTGCTCGCTTACCCCATCGAACGTTTTGCCTGTGGGCATGGCGCGGTGCGCGCCGGGGGCCGAGCCGCCCTGGAGGCGGCTCTTCGCTTGACTAAAAGTTGAATGTCATCTGCAGGTCGATACTCCGGTTCGACGAGGGAGAGGAAAAGAAGCCGCCCGCCAACGCATTGGACTTTCCGAACAACGGAGACTCCAGCACTCCAACCGGAGCCGCGAGGTTCACGTTGTTAAAGATGTTTCGACCCATGGCGGTGAACGTCAATGTATAGCGTCTGGGTACCTGCTGATCGAGTGAGGGAGGCCGTCCGCCGCCACCGCTGAGACCGCCGGGCCCGAGGCCGCCTCCCGGAGGACCACCACCGCCCGGCCCGCGTCCTCCTCCGCCGCCCGGGGGCGGCCCGTTGAATCCTCCGGATGCCCGCTCCACACGCGGCCCGACCCCAATCGTTTTACTCACACGCAGGTTGGTGCTGAACTGGCCCGGTCCGTTGCCGAGGTTGTAGGGAACCCTGGCTCCGTCCGCGGCCGGATTCAGGTCGAAGTTCCCGTACTTCGTATTCACCACGTCGGTGCTGGAGGACGTGGCATACGAGGGCCGGTCATTGAACTGGTTATCGCCGTTCAGGTCCTGCCCAACCGTGATGTTGAAGGGGGTTCCCGAATCCAATACCAGGAACGGGCTGAGCGAAATTCCCCACGGAGCCAGGTAATTCCCGCCCAACAGGAACCGGTTACGAATATCGAAGGTAGACCGGCCATAATCCGCCCGGGGATCGAACTGGTTGGAAGGGAAGTAGGTCGCGCCCGACGTATCGGCCTTCGCGAAGTTCAGCACGTAGAAACCGAACATCGTGATCTTGCGCTGGCGCACGCTGAAGTTTGTAATCAGTTGGTTCTGGTGATAGATCCCGCCAGACTGAAACTGATACAAATTCTCGTTGATGCCGTTTGGCCGAATGCCGGTGCCGGTCTCAATATCATACGTCCCCGGCAGGAAGGCGTTGATGTTATCGCTGTAGAGCTGATGCAGCCCGCGCGAGTTGATATACGTGGTCGAGAGGGTGATGGCTTTTCCAAATTTGTGCTCTACCCCAATGGCCGCCTGCATATTGATCGGCGGCGTCAGGTTGGTCGCGATCGAGTAGGTTGTGGGCGCCGCCTCGCTCGCTTCCGAAAGAACGCTCTGCTCCGGAGCCGGGTTTTTGATCACATACTGTTTCTGGTTGATTCCGTTCTGCTGGATCGATGTCAAAACGTTGGTCGATTGAAAACGGTCAAAGAACCAGCCATAGCCGCCGCGGATCACCGTGGTCGCAGGCTTGTTCCTGCCATTCACTGCCCAGGCAAATGAAAAGCGCGGCCCCCAGTCGGCATGGTCGCTGATGCGGTTCTGTCCCTCGTAGCGGAGCCCAAAGCTGAAGGTAAAGTTCGGACGCACCCGCCAATCATCTTGCAAGAACAACCCGGCGTCGAACAGATCCACCCGCGCGGCAGGATTGCCCACGGTGACGGCATACTGCGAGGGCGTTCCCGCCGCATAAGCCGTCAGCGAAGCATACGTGTAGTTTCCGTTGAACCCGGAGGTCGTGCTGTTGGAGTCGCGTATCAGGCGCAGCCGCCCGCCAAAGCGGATCGAGTGAGTGCCCAGCGCTGCTGTCGTGTAATTTTGAAGCTCGTAGTGATCCTGTGCGTCGTGAATTGCGCCCTCGTTGTTGCCCCCTCCCGTAAAAGCACCCTGCACGGTAATCGTTGGCGTCGTGTATAGCGGATCTTGATTGTCGCGATCCCGTATGTACTCGAACCGTGTTTCATTGATTGTCTTGGCGCTGAGGATCTGGGTGTCGCTGATCTGCAGCGTGTTCTCCTCGTTCAGCGTGTCGTATCCCTGCGTCTGCAAAGCAAACTGCGAAACGCCGTTGTTCGTGCTCTTCTGCCGGTCGTACATGTAGCGCACGGTGAGCGTGTTATTGGGCGTGAGCTGAAAATCAAGCCGCGGGCTGAGATCGAGCCGCGACTGCGGATTAGAAACGGCTGCCGCGTAGGTGTAAGTTCCCCCGTTAGGGTCGAGTAGCTGCGCGTTGATGATGGAGTTGGCGTTGTTATCGCGCCGGAATCCGCTCAGAAACCACGAGGAGCTCTTGTTCAATGAGCCGCTGACATTTCCCAGGAAGAAGGTCGAGTAGTATGGCGGCTCGCTGGTTACGAAGGGGTTCAGCGAGTTGAAAGCAGAGTCGTTGCCATTCGCCATGATCATCCCGTGCAGCTGGGCGGTCCCCGGCTTGGTCAATATCTCGATCCGCCCGTAGCCGAGCTTGTCGTATTCCGCGGAGAAAGGATTTTGGTTGATCCTGATCTCACGAATGGAGGATTTAGGCGGCAATTGCCCGCCCGTGAACCCGTCAATGTAAACCTGCCCTCCGTTCGGGCCTGCCGCGGGCCCGGCAAGGGCATTCAGCTCATCCTGCAGTTGGTCGGGATCGTCGGAAAGCGCATCCAGATCCTTGCCCTTGATCACGATCGAACCGGCGTTGTTGTCCGGGCTCGTGTCCAGGCCTGCGTCCTGTTCCGAGACAGTGACCTGTTGCTGCTCGACGGCAACGATGAGCGTCAGATTCTGGATCGTGGCATGACCCGTTTCCACGGACACACTTTGCGCCTTCGCCAGGGCCAGGCCCGGCGTCGTGACGGTAATCACATAGACGCCGGGGGCCAGCTGGGGGAGGACATAAGTGCCGTCGGCCGAGGTTTGTACGGACGTAGTCTTTCCGTCCTCGGCCTGAACAGTGACGGTAGCTTTCACCACCCGCGCCCCGGAGGGGTCGGTCACTGCTCCACGTAGTGACCCGGCCGCTGCTGCGGCAAGCAAGGGTGTGGCGGCGAAAAAGCCTGCGCTAACCGCCACCAGGGCTAATCGTAAAAACTGTCGCATGGACACTCCTGAACCACTTTCAGAAGAAATGCTTGCCCGGTCTCGTGCGGTCACATTGCGTAATTCTTGGTAACGGAGTGTCACTCGCTTGTGACAATTTGTTACATTTCCCGCCGGCCCCGGTTTGCCGTTCGGCGTACTCTTTAAAGGCAGAAAGACCGCGGTATGGACCCCATTCTTCTCATCGACGACGACGTAGAGCTATGTTCCATGCTGAGTGACTACCTGGGCCGTCACGGTTACCAGGTGACAGCTGCGCACGACGGCAAAACCGGGCTGGCGAAAGCCCTCGGCGGCTCTTATGTCATCACCCTGCTCGACGTGATGTTGCCCGGTCTGGACGGTTTTGAAGTGCTTCGCCGCTTGCGTGGCGCGGCTTCGTCGATGAATGTTCTGCTTCTCACCGCGCGCGGCGAGGATGTCGACCGCATCGTTGGCCTCGAGATCGGCGCCGATGACTACTTGCCCAAGCCCTTTAACCCGCGTGAGCTTCTCGCCCGGATCCGCGCTGTTCTTCGCCGCAGCAGCAAAGCAGAAATGCAGGCGGTTGCGGGAAGTGTCCTTGCCGTGAGCGGCCTGGAGCTGGATACGGCAGCCCGGGTCGCGCGTTGCGGTGAGATGACGTTGGAGTTAACCGATGTCGAGTTTGAGCTGTTGCAGGCACTCATGCGCTCGGCGGGTGAAGTTGTCAGCCGCGACCAGCTTGCCGAGTCCGTCCTCGGCCGCAAGTTCCATCCCTTCGATCGGAGTCTCGATATGCACGTCAGCCGCCTCCGCCACAAGCTGGACGCGGCCGATAGCTTCGGCGACCGTGTCAAGACCATTCGTGGCGTCGGTTATCAGCTTGCGGTAACCGCGCCGCGCAAGCTCGCAGGAGATCGATAACCGGTGCGCGGCCTCTTCACCAAGATCTTCCTCGGCTTCTGGATCGCGCAAAGCCTCACGTTTTTTATTTCCACCATGCTGATCCTGCAGCATCGCTTCATCCATCCCGGCGACATGATGGAGGTGCTGAACGCAACCCTTCCCAATACCGTCGCGGCTGCCGTAAACGCGTACGAAACCCGGGGATGTCAGGGTTTGCAGCAGTTCGCGGGGTCTCTGCACGTGGGCGTCTATCTCGCGGACACTGCGTCTCACGCCGTTTGCGGAGCCGAACTCTCCCCTGCGGCTCTCGGTGCCCTGGCTGCAGCCGATCGGGAGCCCGGTGTGCACTCCGCATTGGCCGGAGATGAATCGTTGTGGAGCACCGCCATGCAGTCCGCAGGCGGCCATCGCTATCTGTTCGTTCTAAGTCGCGGCCATAGCGCAAGGCCCCCCGGCTGGCACGATCTACTTCACTTTGCCTATCCCCAGCTCCCGGTGGCCATCGTCGTGTTCGGGATAACCACCTTCGTCCTTGTCCTGCTGCTGGTGCGGCCCATCGGTAAGTTGCGCGCCGCGGCGCGCCGCCTGGCCAGTGGGGAGCTATCCGCGCGTGTAGCCAAACCGGATGGGGAGGAACGTCTCTTTGGCGGTGACGAAATACAGGGTCTGGTGCACGACTTCAATTACATGGCGGAGCAGTTGGAACGCCTGGTGGGCGCGCAAAAACTCCTGCTGCGCGACGTCTCCCACGAATTGCGTTCGCCGCTCGCCCGTTTGAGCGTTGCCCTCGAGCTGGCCCGTGAGGAAGCGCCGCCCGCCATGATGGAACATCTGCAGCGCATCGAGCGCGAGGCAGGGCGCTTGAATCTGTTGATCGGCCAACTGCTTCGCTTATCTTCCATGGAGTCGACCAACACCAGCGGCCGCATGGAGCGTTTCAGCGTGAACGGGTTGGTGGAGGAGCTGCTGTCCGATGCGGAATTTGAAGCGCAACAAAGGCAATGTACGATTCGCGTGCTCAATCACTGCGATTGCAAGGTTCTGGGAAATCCCGAGCTCATCTATCGCGCCATTGAAAACATTGTGCGTAATGCCATCCGTTACACCCGGCCCCAATCCGAGGTCGAAGTGAACATGGCTTGTGAGGAGCGTGCCGGGGCTCGCTCAGTGACCCTGGAAGTTTCTGACTCGGGTCCGGGCATTCCGGAAAAAGAACTGGAAAACATCTTCCTTCCTTTTTACCGTGTGGATGACGCAAGGCAGCGCGACACCGGAGGCTTTGGTGTGGGACTGGCGATTGCCGATCGAGCCGTGCGCTTGCATCACGGAGAGGTGCGCGCGCGAAACCGTCCCGGGGGCGGCCTCATCATCAGCCTGACCCTACCCTGCGAAAAATAGTTGCGCCGCGCTCTTCCATACATTTCCCAGGAAGATAATCCCTCGTTCGCCACAGAATTGTCGATCTGCAGTTTTCTCAACCGCGACGCAATGGCCGGCTCTACAACAGAATTGTCGTCCCGACCGGAG
>JBARKD010000474.1:0-7927 GCA_049800615.1 Acidobacteriaceae bacterium
TAGGTCCGATCTTCTTCAATCGGAATTCTCAACCCCGAAGCGTGGGCGAAATCCTGTGCCTCCCGGTAGCCGGCGTCGGCGTGACGCAACACACCGATCGCGGGATCGGTTGTGAGTACACGTTCCAGACGCTGAGCGGCCTCGTCTGTGCCGTCCGCTACCACCACCATGCCGGCATGCTGGGAATAGCCAATGCCCACACCACCGCCGTTATGAATACTGACCCAGGACGCCCCCGCCGCTGTGTTAACCAAGGCATTCAGGAGCGGCCAATCGGCAACGGCGTCGGAGCCGTCCAACATAGCCTCGGTCTCACGATAAGGAGAAGCGACCGATCCGGTATCCAGATGATCGCGGCCAATCACGATCGGCGCGGAAATCTCACCCGAACGCACCAGCTCATTCATGGCCAGCCCCAGCTTCGCTCGTTGACCGTAACCCAGCCAGCAGATGCGCGCAGGCAATCCCTGAAAATGAATACGCTCCCCAGCCAAAGTGATCCAGCGCCTGAGCGCATCGTCTTCCGGAAACAGGGAAAGCACCAGCCGGTCCGTCTTGCGGATGTCTTCCCCATCGCCGGAAAGCGCTACCCAACGGAAGGGCCCTTTGCCCTCGCAAAATAGGGGACGGATGTACTCCGGCACGAACCCGGGAATATCGAAGGCCCCCCCCACGCCCGCAAGTTTGGCGTTGGTTCTAAGATTGTTGCCATAATCGAAGACCACCGAGCCGCGCCTTCGCATCTCCAGCATTGACTCCACGTGCCGGCCCATAGCCTTCATGGAAAGCTCGACGTATTGGTCCGGGCTTTTCTCTCGCAGCGCCAACGCCGCCTCGAAGCTCATCCCGTTAGGAACATATCCATTCAGGGGATCGTGTGCGCTGGTTTGATCGGTAACGATGTCGGGAACAATATTGCGGCGCAACAGCTCCGGCAAAACGTCAGCCGCGTTTCCAACCAGGCCGACGGAGAGCGCCGACCGTTTCTTCCCGGCCTCGGCCAGCAGTTCGAGAGCTTCCTCGATCGAGCTCGCGAGGCAATCGCAATAACCGCTGTCCACGCGCTTCTGAATGCGCTTTCGATCCACATCGATACCCAGGAACTTGGCCCCGGTCATGGTAGCCGCCAGCGGCTGGGCGCCGCCCATGCCGCCCATGCCTCCGGAAACGATCAGCTTGCTCTCCAGACTTCCGGCAAAATGTTTGCGCCCCGCGGCGACAAACGTCTCGTACGTGCCCTGCACGATGCCCTGGCTTCCGATGTAGATCCAGGAACCGGCCGTCATCTGGCCGTACATCATCAATCCCTTCTGCTCCAGTTCGCGAAACACTTCCCAGCTCGACCATTTCCCCACCAGGTTGGCATTGGCAATCAGCACCCGCGGCGCCATCGTATGGGTTCGCAGGATGCCCACCGGCTTACCAGACTGAATCAGCAGGGTCTCATCGTTTTCCAGGCTTTCCAGCGCGCGCACAATGGCGTAGAAAGACGGCCAATTGCGTGCCGCCTTCCCCGTGCCGCCGTATACCACCAGCTCTTCCGGAGCTTCAGCTACCTCCGGGTCCAGATTGTTCATCAGCATGCGCAGAGCGGCTTCCTGCTGCCAGCCTTTGCAATTCAGGCGTGTGCCTCTGGGCGCGCGAATCGCGCCTTTATGCGGACCAGCTGTCAAAGTCTCCATCGCGAATCCCCTTTGCCAGACGTTCAATATCTCCGGAGAGGACACGATCGTCCTCCAGCCGAGGGACCAGGGCGCGCACCACGTGGTATGCCCCCTCAATCTCGGTCCCGGCCTTGAGCGGATGACGGTATTCCAGCCCCTGGGCGGCCGTCATCAGCTCGATTGCCAGCACTTTCTCTGCATTATCGACAATCTGCTTGAGCTTGAGCGCGGCTGTCATGCCCATGGAGACATGATCTTCCTTGCCGCCCGACGTGGGCAAACTGTCAATGCTTGCCGGATGCGCCAGCACTTTGGCCTCATTCAATAACGCGGCCGCGGTAACGTGGGCTATCATAAGCCCCGACGAAAGCCCGGCCCGGTCGGAAAGAAACGGCGGCAGGCCTTCATTCCCGTCGGGGTTGATGAGGCGGTCAATCCTCCGCTCGCTGATGCTCATCAGGTCGGTGACGGCGATCGCGGCATAGTCCAGCGCCAGGCTCAGGGGCGCACCGTGGAAATTACCTCCCGAAAGCACTTCATCGAAGAAAATGAGCGGGTTGTCGGTGGCTGAGCCAGTTTCAATCTCGATGACTTCGCGTACATGCTGCAGAGCGCCCCGCGCGGCTCCATGCACTTGCGGCATGCAGCGAAGGCAGTAGGCGTCCTGAACCCGGGGATCGTCAAGGCGATGCGACTCGCGTATTTCGCTGTCGCGCAGCAGATGGCGCAGGTGCTCCGCCGCCTGTATCTGTCCCGGATGTGGTCGCGCCAGGTGAATGCGCTCGTCGAAGGCAACCGGAGTTCCGCGTAACGCTTCGAGGGCCATAGCGCCCGCCAAGTCGAAAAGGCGATTCACACGTTCCGCGCGCAAAAGTGCCAGGCCGCCCACCCCGGCCATGGCTTGCGTCCCATTGAGCAGTGCCAATCCTTCCTTGGCTTCGAGCCCCAGTGGAACCAGCCCGGCGCTCGAAAGCGCCATGCTTCCCGGCATCCTCGCCCCATTGACAAATGCTTCGCCCTCACCGATAAGCACCAGCGCGAGATGCGCCAGGGGCGCCAGATCGCCACTCGCTCCGACCGACCCCCGGGCTGGAATGACCGGATGTACGCCCCGGTTGAGCAAGCCGACAAGCAACTCGGTCAGCAGATCCCGGGCGCCGCTCAGTCCTTTTGCCAGAACGTTGGCCCTGAGCAGGAGCATGGCGCGGACTTCCCGCTCCTCCAACGGTTCTCCCACGCCGCAAGCGTGGCTGCGGACCAGGTTTCGCTGCAGTTGCTGAAGGTCTCCGGGCTCAATGCGCACGTCCGACAGTTTGCCAAAACCGGTGTTGATTCCGTAGGCCGTCTCCTGGCTGGCAACAATACGCTCCACCACCGCTCGGGAAGCGGCAATGCGCTGCCGCGCCGCCGGAGCAATCGCCGCTTCCCTGCCGCCGGTGGCAACTTGCTGTATCTCCTCCAGGGAAAGCGGCTGCCCGTCAAGCTCCAGGATTTTGAGACCCTTTGCACTCAGACCCTTCGTCATCCGACCATCCTAAGAGCATTGGGTCCCGCCAAACCAGTATCGATTCCGTGCGCCCGGCAGGACCGATTATGAATGGTGTATGACCGATGTCTGGCGCAGCGTAATCGGAATTTGGTTCCATTGGCGTTTTCCCTGTTGCGTTCTTCGGCCGTTCCATCAGAAACTGCGGATTAGAGCTAAAACGGGGAAATGGTGACGTATGCATCCGACGGCTTTGGAGAAGCGTGGCTTCACGACAACTCTGAACATGGCCCTAAGCTCCACTGGTCCCGAGCGGTCCGTCGAGATCTACCACCGCAAACAGCTCGCGCGATTTGGTAAGTGGTTGTATCGATTAGGTTTTGTCCCCGGCACGGCGGGCAATCTTTCGGTCCGCCTTAGCCCCGACCTTATCTTGGCCACACCCACGGCGATGAGCAAGTGCCTGCTCAAGGCTTCGGATATGGTGGTGGTCGACATGGAGGGGCGGAGAGTCGGCGAGAGCCGGAATGTCACCAGTGAAATCGGGATGCATCTGGCCATTTATCAGCAACGGCCGGATGTACATGCGGTTGTCCATGCGCATCCGCCCATCTCCACCGGATTTGCCTCCTGTGGCCTGGCGTTGGAAGAGCCGTTGTGCTCCGAAGTGGTGATGGCCCTCGGGTCTATTCCGCTCGCCCCTTACGCCACGACTGGGACTGTTGACGTCGCCTCCAGCATCCAGCCACTGATTGTCGATCATGATGCCGTGCTGCTTGCCAACCATGGTGTGGTCACGGCCGGCGACACGTTGCAAAACGCTTTCATGCGCATGGAGACGGTGGAGCACTATGCCCACATCTGTCTGGTTGCGCGCCAACTGGGCTGCGCCCAGCCTCTCTCCTGCGATCATTTGCAGGAGCTGGCCAAGGCTCGCTCCCGCTATGAGAGGAACGCCGCGCCGGTTCGCTGACCCAGGGATTTTGAACCGCTTGCACCCACTTCTCTCAAGGACGAGGTAGTTTCCGTGGACATCGAGCTGCGTCCTTTGAGACTCGCCGAGATCCTCGACAGGACTTTCCAACTCTACCGCGCGCGCCTCGCTCTCTTCCTGGGAATCGCATCGATCTCCACCCTTATCGAAGTGTTTTGGAACCTCATTAACGAGGGGGGGACCCGATGGATGAGCAGCCACCATGTCACCGGCACTACGCGGCAATGGGTCAGGGGCGTCTCCATCGCCCCCGCCTGGCTTTTCGTCTTTACCGCTGCCGCTCTGTGCCTCGCAGCCAGCAATCGCGCAGTGGCCGCCTTGTACGACGGACGCAGAGCCAGCATCGCCGCCTCCTTTGCGGAATTGCGCTCCAGCTGGTTCCGCTGCATGTGGGTGAGCACGATAGCATTTCTCATTGCCTGGGGATCGATTGCTCTGGTATTGCTTGCCGGTTTCAGCACGGTTCTGCTCGCCATACGGGCTAAAACACTGGCCCAGGCGAACACCGTCTCCACCGTCTACGGCGCCATGGGACTTCTGATTTTCCTGGCTTTGCCCCTGTGCCTGTGGCTCACACTGCGATATTCGTTGGCCGTGCCGGCTTGCGTAGAGGAGGGGCTGGGAGTTCTGGGCTCCCTGAAGAGGAGCGTTTTTCTGAGCGGGGAGAGTAAGGGCCGCATTCTGATACTGCTATTGATCGTAATCGCCGCGCAGAGCGTTCTGGTTACCGCCTTCATGGTCCCTACTGTTTTTTTCATTATGCGCTCGCGCGGCCAGTCTTCCCCGGCGATCGTGATCTACACCCTTGCCGTCAGCGCGCTCAGCAGCGCTCTGACCAAACCCATCTACTCCATTGGACTCACCCTCTTCTACTACGATGAGCGCGTGCGCAAAGAAGGCTTTGACATGGAGCGGGCTCTCGAGCGGTCTATCGCCGAAGGCTCCAATCAAGGCCTGGCGCCGACGGGTCTCATGCCGTGATCTGTTTTATTCTTAGCTTCCTTTTCCTGTTCCCAGGTTTGCCGGAGTCTGCAGCTGCCACTCCGCAGTCCATCAGCATCGAAGCATATCGGCAAGATCTCGATCGTCTACACAACCTGCTAACCTTCTGCGCGCAGCAACTGCCGTCAACCCCAGCCCGCGCCAAAGCCTGCGACCCGGCTGTGGTTGGGCCGGACGTATTGGTTTCGATTCCCGGTGGCACGACGCGACGGGTCGGCTATGAATGGCTGCGCGAGAACCTGCGGCGGGCGGAGCAAAGCAAAGGCGCCCCCGATGGTCTCGAAGATGGCCTCAAGGACGCCAGCGCGCGTCTGCTCGCAATGAAGCAGGAGGCAGCCTCACTCCCCCGGAATATATACGTGCCCGGCAACGTTACAAAGGTCCGCCGGCTGCTTGACGAAATCCTCGACGGCCCCGACTATCCCCAGGAGAAACCCCCTTCGTTTCTGGAGCGCCTGTGGCTGGACTTCCGGGACTGGTTATTCAAAACCATTCTCAGCGCGATGCCCCGCGATGCCTCGTCCACCTCGATTGGGATCCTGGAGCTCGCAGTGATCGCCCTTCCCTGCGGGTTGCTGATCTGGTGGTTCATCCGCAAGCTCACGGTACAGAAGCTCGACCTGGCCCAGGACAGCCTCCCTCATGCTTCCGCGCCTTCCGCACGGCCTTGGGACGAGTGGCTGCGTCAGGCGCAAACCATGGCCGGCGATGGCCGGTGGCGTGAAGCCATCCATCATGTCTACTGGGCTGCCATCTCGCGCCTGGAATCCCGCCGTTTTTGGCCCGCCGATCGTGCTCGCACCCCGCGTGAGTATCTCGAACTGCTGCCGGCCAACCCTGAAACCCACGCTGACCTCTTCTCCCTCACCCGCTCATTTGAGCGCACCTGGTACGGCGCAACCCCGGCCTTCGAGAAGGACTACGATCTGGCCTGCACGCTCCTCGAAAAGATTGCTGCACGATGAGCCGGCTCGAATCCCTCGAATCCCTCGAGTCTATGGATCGAAGAGACAAGACGCTCCTGCTGGCCTGCGGAACATTGCTGCTCGTCTTCATCGTTGTGCTTGCCGTCTTCTCCCCGGCCGCCGATAACGACGATCCAACGCCTTCCAGCTACTCCACCGCGCCGCACGGGGCAAGAGCCGCCTTCGAGGTTTTAGGGCGTGTTGGTTACCAGGTGGAGCGGCAAAGCGATCCCCTCATGCAGATCGCCGATCGCGTGGATGGCGATGTTACAGTGGTGATTGCAGAACCCTATTGGCGAAATGTGGCGTCATCCCAGGCTGCCGTCAGGGCCCTGCTCGACAAAGGAGCTCGCGTTTTAGTGACCGGATTTTCCGGTGGCTGGCTGCTTCCGCAGAGTTGGCTTGAAACCTATCGCTACCCGCGGCCTGCCTGTGGCGCCGATCCCAATGGCTTTCAACCCCTGGCCGCTTCCGGAACCATTCGCATGGTTCCGGAAGCTCACTGGAGGCAGTCGAACCCGCTTCAGAACGTCGTCTACACCTGCCACGGGGATGCCGTGGCGGTTACTTATAAAGTGGGGAAAGGTACGATCGTCTGGTGGGCGAATTCCCTGCCCCTGGAAAACGCCGGCATACAGCAGGCAGACAACCTTGTCTTTTTTCTCAACAGTGTTGGACCACGCGGTACGCATGTCTTTTGGGACGAGTCGCTGCATGGCGATCCCCCTTCGCTGCTGTCGTATGCGCGAGGAACGCCCCTGGTGCTCGCTCTTTGGCAAGGCGCGCTGGTTGCTTCTCTGCTGCTTTGGAGCTACGGGCGCAGAAGTGGCCCGCTTCGCCCCGACCCCGTCATCCGCCGCGCCACGCCGGTTGAATTTGTGCATTCCTTGGGTTCTCTCTACCAGGCCTCGGGGGCGAGCCAGACCGCGGTCAACAATGCTTATCAGCAGTTCCGGCAGCAGTTGGAACAGCGCTTTGGCATATCGCAGAGCCTTGCGGCGGAAGCGCCCCTGATGCCGGTTGCGTTGCGGCAACACTTCGGCGCCGGCGCAGAGCGGCTGCAACAGGCTCTTCTCGACGCCCAACAAGCCGGCGAAGCAGAAAAGCTGCCTCCCCGAACCGCGCTTGCTCGCATCCAGGCGCTGCACGATTGTCAAGACGTCATCAAACAGTGAATCCAACTCCATCCGCCGGGAAACCAAACGTGGAAGAAAATTCCGAATCTTTACAAGCTGCCGCCCACTTGCTCGAGCATGGCAGGCGGGAATTAGGCAAAATCATCGCCGGTCAGAACACCCTTATCGACCATACCTTGATGGTTGCCCTGTGCCGCGGCCATGCCTTGATCGAGGGCGTTCCAGGCATCGCCAAGACACTCATCGTCAAACTATTGGCGCAGGTGCTGGGGCTCGAATTTCAGCGCGTTCAATCTACTCCCGACCTCATGCCTGCCGACATTCTGGGCACCAGCATCTTTCGTAGCGCCACCGAGGGCTTTGTCTTGCATCCGGGCCCGGTCTTCACCAGCTTCCTGTTGATCGACGAAGTCAATCGCATGCCGCCTCGCACTCAGTCGGCCCTTCTCGAATGCATGGAGGAGCGCCAAGTTACGATCGACCGGTCCGCTCATCCCCTCCCACCCGCCTTCACCGTGTTTGCCACCCAGAATCCAATCGACTTCGAAGGCACGTATCCTTTGCCGGAAGCACAGCTGGATCGCTTTCTCGTAAAGCTTCGCGCCACGTATCCCGTGGCAGATGAGGAGAAGGTCGTCTTGCAACGTCATCATGCCGCCACCGGTCCCAGGGGATTGGAC
>JBARKD010000475.1:0-2856 GCA_049800615.1 Acidobacteriaceae bacterium
TTGGCGAGCCACGCCAACTCAAAGAGGGAGATGCAGGAAATACCGACCCCGCCGTTCTCTCGAGCAGTTCGAATCGCATCGGTCGCCGCGGCCGAGAGCAAACTGGGATCCGAAGCAAGCCAGATCACGACACATGTATCGACGACGATCACTTGAGGCGTTTCCAATGCTCAGGCGGGACCGAAGGAGCCTCGATATCGCCGGAAATAGCCAGCTTTCCCGCATAAAAACCGAACAGACTATCCTCAACTTCTTCGACCGGGATCATCTGGGCAACAGGCCTTCCGTTTTTCGTGATAACGAATTTTGTCTTTTTGGCCTGCACTTCATCCATAATTGCCAGGCACTTAGCTTTGAACTCTCCCGCCGCGATTGTTTTCAAGAATAGCACCTCACCATGGTCATCATACCATGGTCACAGTTTTTTGGAGGTGCGCGGAAACTACGGGCTCGCACCTAACTCTCGCACCGGAGTTTGCCCGATTGTCCACCTGAAAAACGACCGGATTGTACTGGATAGGGCTGGGACCCGGTGCCGGCAAAGCAGAGTGCGTCAGACCACTTGTCCGAATAGTCGCCATGGCGGACATTAGCCGGTTACACGTCCCGGTGCCTGCTGTATGACTTATATGGGTTGATGACCTTTCTCTTACTCAGCCCTTAGGGCCCGCACTGGCTCAATCGAAGCCGCGCGACGCGCCGGAATTACCCCTGCGATGGAGGTTGCTAACGTGAGCATGACGATGGCACCAGCCAGGACAGCCGGATCGAGACTGGAAGCCTGATATAACAGCGTCTGCACATAGCGCGCGCATAGGATTGCAACCGAAATCCCAATAGCGATGCCGAGCCCTGACTGTAGCAGGGCCGAGCGCAGCACCATGCTCACCACGCTCCTACGCTTTGCTCCCAGCGCCATGCGGATGCCAATCTCCGAGGTGCGTCGAGCGACGGTGTAAGCCGTCACGCCGTACAGCCCAATCGACGCCAGCAACAGCGCCAGCCCACCAAACAGCGTCATCAGCCGCGAAATCATCCGCTCCCGGGTAAACCGGTCGGCGATTTGCTGGTCGAAGGTCTGGAATTTTACTACCGTCAGATTGGAATTGATGGCGGCCAGTGTTTTGCGCGCAATGGCCTCCATGTCGTTCATCGGCTGCGCTGTCTCCAGCACAATCGTTCCGGCATAAAGCTCGATGTCCGCATCGGTGGGCTGCTTGTCGGAAGCCGGCCTCTGGGTGATGGGCAAAAAGTACATCGCATGGTTCTTCCATCGCACGTTGGTGTAAGTCGTGTCCTCCACCACGCCAACGATTTCAAAGTCTCCGGCGCCATGTGTTTCAGGATCTCCGAAGTGGCGCCCAATCGGATTCTCCCCGGGACTGAAAAACTTCTTTACAAACGCTTGATTCACCACAGCAACAGTGGGGGCGGCATGTGTGTCCTGAACGCCGATTCCGCGCCCCATCACCACATGCGTCCCCACGGAGTCAAAGTACTCTGCATTGGCCTTTACGAACGAAGCGTTCAGATTCAAGTCCGGCTTACCTTGAATCTGAACGTTGTCACCCCAGTTGTTGTCCTCCATCGGCGTATAGCTAGAGATACCGACCTTCACGACCCCCGGCACCCCGTGGAAGCGATCGTCCATCGTACGGTACAGCGCTTCAAGCTGCGAAGGCAGGTATCCCGCTCCTTGCGGATTAATGTGGACGATATAGCGGTTCTTCGATTCCAGCTTCATGTCAAAACTTTGAAGGTTGCTGAGACTGCGGGCGAATAGCCCAGCTCCGATAAGCAGCACCAGAGAGAGCGCCGCCTGCAGCACAACAAGGCTGCGTTGCAACCGAGACGCACCACCTGTCGTCGTCCTGGTACCGCTGCGCAGTGCATCGGCGGGTTCGGCCTGCGCCGCAATCCACGCCGGCGCGACGCCAAACAGCACACCGGTAACGATGGAGACAGCAAGCGCAAATGCCAGCACCACCCACGACGGGCCGGCATGGATCGGGACGTTTTGCTCGCCTGGAAACGCCAGGGCAAGCAACATCCGCGTTCCGAGGTAAGAGACACCCAGCGCGACTATCCCGCTGAGGAGAGCCAGCACCAGACTCTCGGTGAGCAACTGGGCAATGATCCTGCTGCGGGCCGCACCCAGAGCCGTGCGCACGCTCATCTCCGCCTTGCGGCCCATGCCGCGCACCAGCAGCAGGTTGGCGATGTTTGCGCACGCTATCAGCAGCACCAGCCCCGAAATCCACATCAACAGCTTCAGGTTGAAGCTATACTCCTGCTGCATCGACTGCACACCGCCGCCGCCGTCGGTCAGAACCACATGAGCCCTGGCCAGCAGCGGTTTATCATGCTCGGAGGAAAAGTCCTTGTGGGCCGCAAACAACTGCCGTAATTGTCCACTTAGTTTCGCCTGCAAGGCGCCACGGTCAACGCCGGGCTTGATGCGTCCCACGATATAGAGCCACCTCGTTTCCGGAAAGACTGTATATTGCGCATTTTCCAGAGCAAGGATTTGGCTTATCGGCAGATAAAAATCAGGCGGCGAAGTCGCCAGCCGGTCTCCATAGAACCCCTGTGGTGCAATGCCAACCACCGTTACCGGCTTGGTATTCAGCCAGAAGGTGCTGCCCACGACCGAGGCCTCGCCGGCATATTCGTTCATCCACGCCCGGTAGCTGATAACAGCGACCGCCGGCGCGCCCTTCACATCGTCGGCATCGCTCAAGAGGCGTCCTGCCTGTGGCTGCAACCCAAAGGTATGGAAGTAGTTGCCGGAGACAAACTCGCCCGTCGACGAATGTGCCAGGCTATCAGTACGATTGCCAGCACCACCGCGCCGAC
>JBARKD010000476.1:0-8863 GCA_049800615.1 Acidobacteriaceae bacterium
AAGGGTCAGCCAAACGGAGTATTTCTCGAGGTCAACTCGCCTGCGCGTTTGGATGTGGAGAACAACTACATCGAAAATGCGCGGGGTGGTGTCATCGTGCATGGTTACTCCGGCAACCGCGATGGAGAGCAGACGATCAAGATCCAATACAACCGCGCGCGCAATCTCAATGGCATGCTGAGTGACGGCAACGATGGCTACATAACGACAGCCTCTGGAAGCCGAAACCAGGCACGGTTTATCCAGTTCGATAACGTGCAAGCTGTGCCCGGCGTCGGCGTAGCCTGGAACGAAGTCGTCAATTATCCTGGGCGCAGCCTGGTCGAAGACAATATCGATCTCTACCGCTCGGGCGGCACGCCGAACGAACCGCTGGAGATTCACGACACCTATGTCGAAGGTGCCTATCCATACAACCCGCAGGATGCTTATGCCGGAGGCGGGATCAAGATCGATGCCAAGCCTGGCGACAGCGCGCAAGAAGCGCCCGCGTTTAACAACATCCACGACAACCAGGTCGTGGGGACGGTCAGCTATGGCATCGAGTTCGTGGGCGGCCATGACAACGTTGCTGCTCACAACCGGGTTATCGGCAGCGGCTTGTTGCCTAATGGCGAGAAGATCGCCGCGCAACACGTTGGCATGGCAATTGTCGATGCTACAGGCGCCGGAACCGCGAGCATGTACAACAACAGCATGCACGACAACACCATCGGTTGGGCCTGCTGGCAGAGCTCCTGCGTAGCGGAGGGCTACCGCAGGGACCAATACTTCCCGGCGTCGCCTGCCGATTATGGGACCAATTCTGTCGTGTCAGAACCCGGGATCACCCCCGATATGGAGGAGAAAGAGTACCAAATTTGGTTGAAGAAGATCGCCTCGGCCGGCGTTCTCGTCGGGCCGCGGTTTTAGCCGTCATCGCGCACGCACACTCATCGGCGCACATTGTCCAGTAGCGTCGAGGGCGATCGATCTCGGGGAGGCACGGGGCAGCCCGGCCTTCCCGAGAGGAGGTTTGTTCGATTTGACATATATGGGTCTGAGGCTTCTGGTTGGACCCTGAGCCCCGCTTCGAGGGAGGGTCTCATGCGCGGCCTGTCCGAAATTTGTCTATTTATGAGACCAGTTCCAGCCGAGCACGCTCTCTTTATAGCCGCTCCAACCGCCTTTTAAATCGCCTCGGCTACACTCAAGACATCGTGCTCAGGACGGTCAACGCGACTCGCTATGTGCTCGCGCTTCGCGAGGGTGGCTCTCTGCCGGCCATCGTCGAGGCGGATGATCTGGGTCTCTATGTTGTGAAGTTTCGGGGAGCGGGGCAGGGCCCTCTGGCCCTGGTCGCGGAAGTTGTTGCCGGGGAAATTGGCCGGGCATTGGGGCTGCGCATACCTGAACTTGTGTACGTTGAGATCGGTGCGGCGCTAGGGCGCAACGAGCCCGATTATGAGATTCGCAGCCTTCTGAAGGCCTCTCCCGGCTTGAACATCGGGCTGGATTACCTGCCTGGGTCGACTATGTTTGACCCGGCTGCAAAGGATACCGCGCCCTCGGAAATTGCGTCGCTCGGGGTTTGGTTCGATGCTTTCGTCCAGAACGTGGATCGGACGGCGCGCAATGCGAACCTGCTTAGCTGGCATCGGCAGCTCTACTTTATCGACCATGGCGCTGCGTTGTTTTTCCACCATGACTGGCCGAGCATTGCCGCGAAAGCAACTTCGCCGTTCGCCGAGGTCGCCCAGCATATTCTTCTTCCCTGGGCGGACGATCTTGGCCGGGCTTCCCTTGTCGCCCAAGAGCGCCTGAGCAGCGGTCTGTTTGAAAGCATTCTGGAGCTGGTTCCCGACGACTGGCTGACGGACGACCGCGACCCGATTCCACCGGCGGAAAAACGAGCAGCGTACCTGGACCACCTGACCCGTCGTCTCGCCTCATCTAGGATCTTTGAAGAGGAGGCCGCCGATGCCAGAACCCGCCTCGTTTGATTACGCCATTTTGCGCGTTGTGCCGCGGGTCGAGCGGCAGGAGTTCATCAATGCCGGCGTGGTCCTCTTCTGCCGCGAACGGCGTTATCTGGACGCGCGCATTCATATCGACGAGGGGCGATTGCGCACGCTTTGGCCTGCGGTGGATGTCGAGCTTGTCCGGCAACATCTGGAGGCGGTTCCGCTCATTTGTGCCGGGGATCCTTCGGGCGGCCCGATCGCTCGGCTTTCCCAGAGCGAACGGTTTTTGTGGTTGATTGCTCCCCGGAGTACGATTATGCAACCGTCGCCGGTACATACCGGGGTTTTAGAAGAAACGGATGGTTTGCTTGACCGGCTTGCTCGACAGCTCCTTTATGTGTAGGCGGTGGTGAGACCGCGCTGCGAGCTTTCGTCAGGGACCTCAGGCTCCCGGAAGGTTTCCTGAAGGTTCCTGCCAGTTCACTGGGGCTCACGGCACTGAACGATGGGCGGGCAATGCCGGCGGTCATTTGACCTTGCGGGGGACCTTAAAGGCTAGCGAGATGCCAATGATGGTGTTGGTGTCCCAGCCCGGCGGCAGGTTCACGGACTGTAGGAGGTAGTAGGGCCGAACGGAGAGCGAAGTGGATACAGGCATCCGCACGCCGATCTGAAAGCGGCTTTGCGTGTAGGCGCTGCCGCCGTTGGCGAAAGGATTCATCCAGGGAACGACGAAGAATTCGTTGCTCATGACGATGGTCGGACGCCAAGTCGTGCGAAGCGGCACAGTGTAATCGATTCCGGGACGGACTCGTAAGCGCGCGGAAGCGGGGCGATCGTCGGGAAATCGTCCTTCGATGAGCGTCCGCAGGTTGTATCGCCAGGGGCCCCGGGGTGTGCTCAACGTGGCGTTGAACAGGAGACGGTTTTCGTAAGTGATCGCGGGATTGCCAGGAAAGCGCTGGTAGCGATAGGTCGGTATCAGCGTGAGCCACGGCCGCGGACGAAAGGCGACGCCCGCCTGAATGAAGTACTCGAAGAGGTTCGATGCCCCCTCGTCGAGTCGCTCATAGAATTCGGTTTCCAAAGATTTGCTGGTGGAAAGCGGGGTGGAAATCCCCTGGTCCAACCAGAGTCCTATTTTCTTTTCGTCTTCCGGGTCCTCTGGTTTTGTTTGCTGCGCTCGGGCAGGAAGTGTCAGCAGGCAAGGGCCCAGTATCCCAAGCACAGATGCGATGCGCCAGATGGCTGTCCACTTGAAGGGGAGATTCTCACCCACACATTGTCCTTTGACTTCAGTCCAGAATAACGGATCTTTAGGACGGGGCGGGGGGCCCGCACTTGGGATCATCATACTGATTACTAGATTACTGTCCTCGATTACTGGTATGGACATTTCAGAGCGGCAAGCGACGAACGCCCTGCCACCTTTTACCGGGGAGGAAAATTCTTAGCCAGGTAATCGACGATTTTCTTGAAGTCGTCGTCCGTTCCGACGGCGCCCTTATCCTTCATATCGGCCACTTCAGCTTCCCAGGCACTGCGGCTCATTCGCAGCGTGGAGAAGTTGTTCGACCCGTGACACTTGGTACAAAGCGCAATGACGGTTGCTTTGTCTGGCCCTTCGGGTAGATCTTCCGTCGCGCTGGTGGACGAGGCAATCGCTGAGGAACCGGAAGCCTTTGGACTCGGCGGAGGCGCCGGTGAAGAACTCGGGTGATGGCTGGATCCGGTCTCCTGCTTATCTGAAAGTACGAACGCGATGAGAGCGTCAGAGATTGTGTCGGCTGTGTTGGCAATCATCCGAAAGCGGTTCGTGCCCCCGGCGGCAACGACTACGTATTGCTTGCCATCGCTACCCAGATACGTCATTGGCACCGTCGTACCGCTCGCGTCGAGCTTCGCCACCCATAGTTCCTCGCCGGTACGCGAGTCGAATGCCCGGAATTTGGAGTCTGTGGTCGCAGCAATGAACACCAAGCCGCCGGCCGTTGCGATAGAACCGCCGATGTTCGGCGCCCCGGTATTTTTCAGACCCTGCGCTTCCAACTCGTCATAGCTGCCAAGGGGCTCCCGCCAGACGATCACGCCGGTATTGGCATTCACCGCGCTCATTTCTCCCCAGGGAGGCTGTTGGCACGGGTACCCGTCCTGGTCGATGAAGCGAGTGTATCCGCCGAGGTTGTGGTACGGGAGAGACGCCAAGGGCGCAGTCGCCGCCATTTGGCCCACGGTGCCCAGGCTGCTTGTGTTTACGAATATGTATCCCAACTGCGGATCAAAGGAGACACCGCCCCAATTTCCTCCGCCCATGGTTCCTGGCATCGATAGCGAGGGAGTCATCCCGAACGGTGTATAGAGTCCCCCAAAGCGTAAGCGACTCAGCCACTCGCGGCAGAATTTCTCCGCCGCGGAATTGCGCCTGGAGATATCATCCTTGGTCATCGTCGTTCGCGAAAGCGGGGGAGGCTTGAGAGGAAACGGCTGAGTCGGCGAATACCACTCTCCGGGCATATCCCCTTTGGGCACCGGACGCTCCTCCACACCGAAGATCGGCTTGCCTGTTCTTCGATCGAGAATGAACAACAGGCTCATCTTGTTTGTTTCTGCCAGGGCCGGAATCGTCTGACGGTTGCGCTTCACGTCAATCAGCGCCGGAGGGGCGTTCATATCGTAGTCCCACAAATCGTGATGAACCATCTGGTAGTACCAGCGCAGCTTGCCAGTCATTGCGTCGAGAGCAATGACGCTGCTGGAATACAGATCTTTTCCTTTGCGGTCGGCGCCGTAAAAGCTGTCTGCCGGATTGCCTACCGGCAGAAAGACCAGGCCAAGCTCAGTATCGACGGTATCGAGACCCCACTGACTCGGGCCGGCGCGATCCTTCCATCCATTCTCGCCCCAGGTTTCATTGCCATCTTCTCCTGGCCGCGGCACGGTATGAAAAGCCCACAACAGCTTCCCCGTTCGCACATCGAGGCCCCGTGGTTGCCCACTAGGTCCAATGCTGCCAGACTCCTGCGTCGACGGGCCCACGATCACGACATCGCGATAAATTACGGGCGGTGAGCTGATGGCGTAATTGGCTTTCGGGTAGCTATCCGCGATTCCTGCCCGCAGATCGACGACACCTTTGTCCCCAAAGGAGGACACCAGCGTCCCGGTCTTTGCGTCAAGCTCGATGAGTTGCCCGTTCCCGGTGCCAAACAAGATGCGAGGGGGTGTTTGCGGATCGCCCGGCCAATAAGCAACCCCGCGGCTTTCCGAACCCCGAGGTTTCGGGTTGGTATACTTCCAGATTTCTTTTCCCGTTAACGGGTCCAGCGCCACAACGTTTTGGTTCTGCGTCGAAAGATATAGGGCGTCCTTGACAAAGATCGGCGTCGATTCGAGAGATCGGCCGTTTTCTCCCGTGTGATAGACCCAGGCGCGCTGCAACCGGCTGACGTTGGTCGTATTGACTTGTTTGAGGGGTGAGTAACGAGTGCCGCCCGCGTCGTGGCCATACACCGGCCAGTCTCCCTTTTGAGGAGTTACTTGCGAGAATGCGAATGCCCAGGCACTGGCAACCACGATTGTCACGAGCTTGCGCATATCTGATTATTTCGGGTTCAGGTTGACCGGGTTCACCCAGGCGCCGCTTCCCGTCGAGTCCCATACAGAGAGCCGGATCCACTTCTTACCCGTAGCGTCGAAGGGGATACGGAACTCCTTGGTTCCGAAAGGCATGGTGTCTTTCAGATCGATGTACTTGTGCTCGACCTTCAGGCCATCGCCCCAGACTAAATCGGCGAAGTCGAGCGGAAACGTGTATTCGATCTTTGCTTTATACACGCTCTTCGCACCAGAGTTCTCGACGCCCCAGTCATGAAAGAGCACTTCGCCGTTCGTGCCGTAAAACTCGCCGCCCCGAATCGCCTCGAGAACCGGAGACCAGCTCTCGTTGTACAACGGAACCTTGTCAAGTTTGATGTAGTTGACAGCCAGTTGCGGGTAGGTCTCGTCATCGGGCCACTTGGTATAAGTGTCGCCTTCCGTAAGCATGTACTTCACTTTGGGAGCCCAATTGCTCATGTCGTCTTCGACTCCGAAGCAGCGGGTCTCGCACTCCTCCTTCTCTGACAAGTCCACGGGCAAAGATTCCCATGATGCACCGACGAACCGGTCGCTCAGGAAGAAGTCCTGATCTTTATAAGCTTCGGGATACCCTTCAGAGTTTTTGGTCTCCGGGTGGGTGGTCCACATGATGGCGTTTTCTTTGTTGACGAAATTCAGGACGTCTTCCGACGAGCCGAGGTGGTACACGTGACCATACTCCGGGAGGTCCTCTTCGAAGGGCTGGCCTGCCGGGCGGTCGTTGCCAGTGGTTGCGCCCGCTTTGCCATCGCTCGGGCCTGAAGTGTGGGAGTAGTACACCGGCTTCGGCGTCATCAGGTACCAGTGGCCGCCGAAGTAAGCATCGGGCTCTTCCGCGGGAATGACCAGGAAGTCTCTGTCGGAGATACGCTCAGAACCTTCGAAGTACACCTTCTGCTCCGCGAAGCGGATTGGCCCGGGATCATTGGGATGCGAGTCATCATGAAAGTCGCCCAGGTAAAGGATGTTGATTCCGAGTGCACGGAAGACCGCGACCCAGGGTGGCTGGTAATCCAGGGTCTTTCGATCGCGCAGCAGTTCGTTGAAGTCCATGTGGAAGTGTCCGGTCATCACTTTAAAGCCAGGTAAGGGCTTGAACACGTCGTCGTGGGTGTAAGCGAGAAGGGACTCGCGGGTCGCGCGAGCATCCTTGGCGTTCAGGTAGTAATAGACCGCCATGCGCTGCTCGGTACCGGCCGGTGCGTTGTAGAGGGCGTAATTGTCAGCGTGACCGCGGGAAGTCTTCGTCCGACGATTCCATTCTTCGTCCGTCACGCCCCAGGGGTGGTATCCCTCACCTTGCTCAGGCCACATCACCCCTAATGAGAACGAAGAAGTGTTGTCCTTGCGGTAGTAAACGTAGCCGACGTTGATCTCATCTTCGCGGGCGAAGAAAAACTTGTGCGGCGACGGAAAGACGGCAAGCGAGCCGGAGCCCGGATCGAGGATCGTCATTCGATTGCGTGCGCGCAGCGTAACCGGCTCGGCATTCGGGGCCCCTCCGAAGTATTCGTATTGCGCATGCTCCGCGCTGTCACGCCAGACCAACTTCGTATCCCGCGTGATGGGAAAGCCCTTCAAGCCCGCCTTGTAGATGTAGGCCACGGAAGGTTCCTGGGTCTTGGCGAGCGCTTCCTGGCGAAGCAGATTCGTTCCCTTATAAGCGATGAAACGCAGATTGCCCGCGAAAATACCCAGCTTCAATCCATCGAAAGTGACGCTCAGCTGGTTTCCTTCTGTAGCTACCTTGCATGTGCTGGATTGATAGCTGACGGACGCATGGGTAATTTCCGCCTCGGTGCGTGGCAGGTCTGTCGTGTCGCCGCGGCCCGGGATGACAAGAGGAGCATCCCAGAAGGTATTCCACTTTCGCCGGCTTTCCTCCTCGGGGGTATCTTTGTTGAGAGCCTTCAGTTGGGTACGTTGCGCTTGCGAGATACGCCGCTTTCCGGTCGACACCTGGAAGTCCGGGCTCAGGTCCTTCCCCAAAACGACCCAGGAGCCGCTGCCCTGGCGCGCTGCGAGTTCTTGCACAACGGGTGCCCCATCCCGAATGCCGAAGGATGCCCGGAGTTCCTGCCCGCCTTCGCCCTGCCAGGTCAACGTCACACCGCGGTCGCTTCCGGTCGCTTTCAAGCCGTCGACAGCCTTGTATCCCTGGAAGTTACAGTCAAGTGACTGCGCACCTGCTACGCCGGTCACGGTTGCTAATGCGAACAACAGCCCACAATACCTCATTGACGCTCCCTTACGATCGGTGTCCAGGTTTGACGACGGCATAGGCCGCAATTTGGACGCCGAGACAACAGTAAACCAGTAGGTTCCTGTAGTGATGCATGCCAAGCATTTTTCTTATTCCTGAGGCGCGGAGCAACGGCGCAGACCGAGAAAGTGGTTGCACAAACGCTACCGTCTCCTGCATTATTAGCTTCGGGCAAGCCACGGCTGTTCAGCGGCCTTCAAGAGTTATAGTGGCGCCGGCAAGACGACTCTTCGAGTCGTGTGGCACTACCAGCTAGATAGACCGTCGCTATCACCAGCGTGCCCGATTTGGATTGATATCAGCCGCGGTCCCATTGCATGGGAGGATGCTCTGAAACCTGGACCATCCTCGGAATGAGCCATGATCAAAAAAAGACCCAAAAGATCATCCGAAACGTCTCAACTAACGTTCCACTTCCGTTTGAACCTGGGCCAGATCGTAACAGTCTGCAAACAATGTTGCTAATCAAAGGAGAGCCCCCATGTCGCTGGATGCCAGTCGTACGGAACCGTTCTTGTCACAAGCACTCTCACGCCGCAACTTTCTACAAGGCGCAGCCGCAGCAGTCGTCATGGCCGGTGCTTCTTCGGCGCCGGCCCAGGGTTTTGGTTCGTCCCGCTTCGTTTACGTGGGAACGTATACCGCGGGCAGCGGCAACGGAGAGGGGATCTATCTGTATCAGGTAAATGCTTTTACCGGTGAGTTGACCTTGGTGAAGTTGGCCGCTG
Organism: Acidobacteriaceae bacterium; assembly: GCA_049800615.1. Lineage (GTDB taxonomy): Bacteria > Acidobacteriota > Terriglobia > Terriglobales > Acidobacteriaceae > PALSA-350. Next base: position 8,571 of record JBARKD010000476.1, read on the forward strand.
CTGTGCCGGACCCTTCTTTCGTGCTTGCCTCTCCATCAGGCAAATACCTGTACTGTACCAACGAGATCTCGAACTTTCAGGGTTCGACGAGCGGCTCGGTGACAGCCTTCTCGGTAGATCGATCGAACGGCGAGTTGACGCTGCTGAATACTGTAAGCTCGCTTGGCGGCGGCCCGGTTTATCTCAGCCTCGATCAAACCGGCATGTATCTATTTGTCGCCAACTATGGCGGAGGGAGCAACGCGGTTTTCCCGGTAAACGCAGACGGTTCGCTGAGTGCTGCTGTTGACACT
>JBARKD010000477.1:0-6616 GCA_049800615.1 Acidobacteriaceae bacterium
GGACCGGGGCGCCGGCCTGCCGAACTTCAAAGGCGCTTCAGATGGACGGAAGGCCCCGTTTGGATACCGGGTTCATTTTTGTCACGTGTGGGAGCTGTCTTCTCGTCCCGGCGTCGCAGCGCGCTGCGCGAGACCGGCTATCTCCTCTTTGCGGAGATTCCCAGTAACAGCATCCAGAAGTGGACGCCTGACAAAGGTGTAAGTGTTTTTATGCAACCTAGCGGCTACAAGGGGACGGACCACTTTCCTGGTCCGGAGCCGGGCTCGAATGGCATGACGCTCGATAGCCGTGGCCGGCTTACGGTCGCCGGCCACGCGCAGCGTGACGTATGGCGACTGGAACACATCAATCCCCAAGCGCAGGTGACGGTTCTGGCGGATACCTATGATGGAAAGCGACTGAACAGTCCAAATGACCTGACCTACAAATCGGACGGTTCGCTCTACTTCACCGACCCGCCCTATGGACTGCCGGACCTCGAAAAGAACCCTGACAAAGAGCTGCCATTCGCCGGCGTGTACCGGGTACGAGACGCAGAGGCTCAGACGCCGGGCGCCCCTCCCGACCATTCCAAGCTTCAGTTGCTGGTGAAGGATTTGCCACGGCCTAACGGCATAGCTTTCTCTCCAGATGAGAAATATCTGTATGTGGACAACTCCGAGCCCAGGAAAATATGGATGCGCTATACCGTTCAAGCCGATGGGACGCTGGCGGATGGCAAGCTCTTGTTTGACGCCACTTCCGATCCGCGGCCGGGAGATCCAGACGGGATGAAGATCGATGAGAAAGGCAATATCTATAGCGCGGGCCCGGGCGGGGTGTGGATTTTCTCGCCGGAAGGAAAACATTTGGGCACGCTCGACATACCGGAGCGCGTCGGCAATGTCGCCTGGGGCGGAGCCGATCATAAGACGCTGTACGTCGCCGCGAGCTCGAGTATTTATCGCATTAAGCTGACGGTTGCCGGGATTCCGCCTCACTGAGGGTGTGGGTTTCCGTGGCCCAAAAGATCTCGTCCGCATCGTCTGCACTTAGGGTACTTTCCGTCCGTCACCGGCTTTTCAACTCGACCAACTTACACCTTCGGCCTGGCCTACAACCCAGCCAATCAACCCCACCTCGGGGTTGCTCTGACGCTTACCTTCGTTCCACTCCACGCGTCGCCGGAGTTCATGGCTTATATGTTGACATTCAACCTATACGAGATGCACTCTATATGTGGAAAGGCAACAGGGGCGAACTGTGGGAGAGAGCAAATCCGATGTTCTCCAAGGGACGTTGGACCTGATGGTTCTCAAGACGCTTGAGTCAATGGGGCCGCTACACGGGTACGGCATTGCCCGGCGAATCGAACAGGTGAGCGACAACGGCCTGAGCATGAACCAAGGAACGATCTATCCGGCACTTCTGCGCCTTCAGCAGCGGGGATGCATTAAGGCCGAATGGGGAACGTCCGGGACCAAGCGCCGTGCCAAATTCTATTCACTGACGCGAATCGGGAGGAAACAGATAGAGCAGGAGACCGAGAACTGGGGACGCATTGTCGCGACCATGACACGCTTTCTTGCCCCTTCCCGTTAGGAGTGGAGAATGGATCTGATGCGCATTTTGCTCAGCCGCTGCGCGGCTCTCTTCAATAGCCGCAAGTTGGATGAGGACCTTGACGAGGAGCTGCGCACGCATATCGACTTGGCAGTAGAAGATCACCTGAAACGCGGCATGTCTGAACAAGTGGCCCGAACGACGGCGCAGCGTGAGTTTGGCGGAGTGATTCAGACGAAGGAGCGGTATCGCGTTCAACGTGGCCTGCCAGTTCTTGAGGTATTGGGGCAGGACATCAGCTTTGGATTTCGCCAACTGCGCAGGTCTCCCGGTTACACTGCTGTTTGTCTCCTTACACTGTGCTTGGGCATCGGTGTCAACGCCTCGGTTTTCAGCGTCATCCAGGCGGTAATTCTGCGCCCACTGCCGTATAACGATGCAAATCGCTTGGTACATCTGACCGATTCGCAGGACCCGCAGGACGGCGGCATTCTCTATAAGGATTTTGCAGCCTTGAAGGAGCAGAGCCGGACCTTCGCCGGCATGGCCGTCTACTATCGTGACAGTGGCTGGTCGCGGGTGACGCTCGCGGGCACGCAGGAACCGGAATCCATCCAGGGTGCGTTTGTTTCTGCCGATTTCTTTCCTCTGCTTGGCATGCCGCCGACCCGTGGACGAGTCTTTACTCCCGAAGAAGAGTCGCGGCATGAGCGAGTCGTCGTGTTGAGCTACGGTCTATGGCAGCGGCGCTTCGGGGCGACCCCCGACATTGTCGGCCAGAAGATACGGCTAGATGGAGACACCTCGCAGGTGATCGGCGTCATGCCGGAGACCTTTCAATTTCCAGCCATAGATTCACAGTTCTGGGCTCCGATTACGACGAATCGTTATTGGGGAGATCCTTCGTTCAACAGCAACGACGGTTCGCATGCGCAAGGTTTCTATGCGCGATGGCAGGCAATTGGACGATTGAAGGAACATGTAAATCAACACCAAGCACAGGCAGAACTCAATGCAATCTTCAGTTGGCTGAAGAGGGCTGATCCCGACTCCAACAGAGGGAGTGGGATCAAAGGGGTGCCGCTTCGCGTTGAGGTCAACGGGAATACCCGTGTGGCACTCTATGTTCTCTTCGCGGCTGTGTCTCTGTTGTTGTTGATTGCGTGTCTCAATGTTGCGAATCTTCTTTGGGCGCGAGGAGTTTCCCGCGCCCACGAGATGGCTTTACGAACCGCACTGGGGGCCAGCCGTGGCCGCATCCTTCTGCAATCATTGACGGAAGCCGCTCTGCTCGCTGCCCTTGCCGGCGTCCTTAGTTTGCCCGTCGCATATCTCGGAACCCGCGCTTTCATCGCGCTGGGACCGCCCGATATTCCGCGACTTCAGGAAACAGGGCTGAATCTGGGTGTATTTGGATTCGGTCTTGCGATTGTATTGCTTTGCGCGGCAATCGTGGGCTCGGCTTCTGCTGCGAGAAACTGCCGCACCAACGCAGCGGAGGAAATGAAATCCAAGAGCACAGCGACCACCGACTCGACGGAGCTGATGAGTTTACGAAGCATCCTGATCATTGCTGAGATTGCCTTTTCGGTTGTTTTGCTGACTGGAGCGGGACTCTTGATCCATAGCTTTCTTATCGTCAAAGCAGTGGATCCTGGATTCGATCCCGAGCACGTCTTGACAGCGCGTGTCTCCTTACCCGGTGGCAGTTCTGTTTGGCCTTCCGCGCTGTTTGATTCCATTGTTGCCCGGCTACAAGTAGTACCAGGAGTAAAGGACACTGGGGCAATCGATGGTCTTTTCGACCTCGGACCCACGGACAATTTGGGACTGCGCAGTGTGGAGGGTCACGTTCCAGAGTCACGCAAACAATGGACTGCTCTCACCTGGGACACTGTTCGAGGAGATTATTTTCAGGCAATCGGAGCTCAGCTCTTGCGAGGACGCTATTTCTCCGACGAAGACGGTCCTTACTCGCCCCTGGTCGCAGTGGTTGATGAGAGCGCGGCTCACCGCTACTGGCCTGGCGAGAGCGCAATAGGCAAACGATTCAAAGGCCAGGACCAGCGCGGCCGGAATGACGACTGGCTCACCGTCATCGGTGTAGTCCGGGATATACGCACACATGGCCTTGAGCGACAGCCAACGCCTCATATCTATGAGTGGTACCGGCAGAGCGGTAATGCTACTCCGGATTTTGTAGTTCGATTTGCAGGCAACCAAGCGGAAGTCGCGGCCACAATTCGCCGCGCTGTCCGCAGCGTGGCCCCTGGTGCGATTGTTTCCAACATAACGACCGTGGATGAGCAACTATCCAGGCAACTCGCCCCGCGCCGCTTTCAAACATCACTTTTGGGTCTCTTCTCCCTGCTTGCTCTACTGCTCGCGTTTGTCGGCATCTATGGATTGATTCACTATTCGGTCGCGTGTCGTACGCGGGAGATTGGAATTCGCGTGGCCTTTGGCGCTGCACGCGGCAGCATCCTGACGATGGTTCTCCGCCAGGGACTGGCGCTGGCTTCACTAGGGCTGGGAGTAGGATTGGCTATGGATTGGGCTGTGACACGTCTGATGTCAAGACTGCTTTATGGCGTGAAGCCCTTCGATCCCTTCACACTCGCGTCCGTTTCAGCTCTCTTGCTTGGCGTCGCACTGGTTGCAAGTGCGGTACCAGCCCAAAGAGCGGCTTCAATCGATCCAATCCTCGCGCTGAGAGCTGACTAGGGCACGGATGACCTTACGGGGACGAGCAACATTACGATGTCAGTGAGCGCAAAATCTCTAGTGCCGTATCGACAGTGCTCCGCGTGGCGGGATTCAGACACAAAACCGGTGACAGATGGACCGTAACCTCTAGTAGGGCTAGTAAAAGCAACCCAGCGTCTGCACTTGGGGTACTTTCCGTCTGTCACCGGCTTTTCAATGCCAATTCACCTGGACCTTATTTCGCCTGCGCTAGCCCCGCAACAACTGCGTCAAATTTATCGAGTATCTGGTTCCAGCCTTCGAGCTGACCGCTATTTTTGGCGTGCTCCATGGGTTCGTTGCCAATGAAGGTGAGCTTCGTCTGGCCGTTTCCAAAATCCTCAAAGGTAATTACGTCGTACGCGTCGGCTATAGCCTCATGTTCGATTCCATATTGCGCAGCATCGACCTTGTTTCCATCCGGGTCGGAAAAGTACATGGAGGAAACGATCTTCTCATGCAGAACAATCTCGTGGTATTCACCGCCATTCCAGAACTCCTGCCCATCCGGCGCTCTCATGCAGCAGAGAAATTTTCCTCCGACGCGAAAATCGATCTTGCAGAAAGGCGCAGTAAAACCCTTCGGTCCCCACCATTGCATCACGTATTTCGGGTCTGTCCACGCCTTCCAAACCAATTCGCGTGGAGCATCGAAAACTCTTGTAACAACCATCCGCTCTGTCTCGTTAACCGTGTTTTGCGTCATCTCTGACCTCCGTTTTTTTCATTTGATTCACAACCCCATCCAGCTTGTCGAAACTCTCTTCCCAGAAGCGGCGATAGTTAAACGCCCAATCGCCGACTGCCTTTATCGCATCTGGCCTAAGCGTGCACACACTCTCTCGCCCTCGCTTCGTCTTGATGACAATCCGCGCCCGCACCAGGTAGGCAACATGTTTTGAAATCATCTGCTGCGAGAGTGCAAACGGTTCCGTCAATCCATGCACCGAGGCAGGCCCATGTGAGAGTCGTTCGATCATCGCCCGGCGGGTTGGATCAGACAAAGCCGCAAATGTTGTACCCAACTTATCCACAACCAAATGGTAGTGGGTTTTCTGTCAATGTCAAGTGTGAATTTGCGATTGCTGATTTTCTGTTCCCTGATCACTGACACCTTAGGCGCAGGATCGTGGCGCTATCGACCATGGCGAGTAGGAGAGATGTGTGTAGAATTGAGCCGTCTTTGAAGTCAAAATGGAAACTTCGGTAAGAGTCAAGGTGCGGTGGGTCACAGCGAACTGGGCATCGCATCTCATGCCGTCTGGAAACTGAACGCAGGCTAGTCGCTGGCGTTTTCAGTCCCGGCGGGTCGGGTGCGTAGGGTGGTGTCGAGAACATAGGTATAGCGCAAGCGGTGACCTGCACGGCTTAGTATCCGCAACCGGGATCGTTGAGGAGGGGTAGCATATGCTACGCGCGTATCGCCAACACGATCTTGCGAAGCAACACGTGACGGCCTCGCTAGCGGGATTGCTTGCGGTCGTCGCCTTCTGGTTCTGGTCACCGAGCGCTGCGGCACAGGGCTGCGGTGTAGTCCAGCCGCCTTCCTACTGTGCGAATCTCAACGTTTGTCCGGGCAACGCTCCGCTGGCCAGCCGCCAGTTCAACATTCACGATCTCGGTGGCGGCCGCTGCATTGATGCTGGACCGCCCCAGGACTGGGACCAAGGCAGCCCAGTATTCATCAATGCCTGCAACCAAACTGTAGGGCAGAAAATTCAGGCGACGGAAATCGACGGTAGCAGTCACGACGTGGGTCTTGCCGTATATCCAACGGCTCCAGGAACAACAACTACGGGGACAACAACCGACGGATTTTGCATTGGCGTGCATGGTGGCACGGTAGCTCCAGGCGCGACACTCGAGCTTCAGACTTGTAACGCTTCGTCTCCAGCTCAGCGATTCGCGGTCGACGGAGATGCGATCCTCATGGGCTCGCAACCCGCCGGCGTCAGGGTGTCGCGCGACTTTGTCATAGAGCGCCAAAATGGATCAACAGTTCCGCAAACGCCGCTGGTCGTCGCAACCCGTAACCTGGGGGAAGAGATCCCATTGCGGATCGATGCGCGATATTTTCTCTTCAATGCGGTCGATGGCTCCGGTGCGCCGCCCACCTCGGGATTTCTCAAGGTTAAAGATGAAAACGGACTCGTCTGCGCAGCGCAGTGCGGCTGGGGAACTGTTGTCCAAATCGATGCTTCCCAAGACCTGGTGCTGACCGATCCCTTGCCCAGCAATATCACTGTGGCTGATGGGACCACCATCCGCGGCTACCGGAGCCAGATATTTAATGGGCCAGAAATATTGACATGTGTAGCACCTCAATCG
>JBARKD010000478.1:0-1758 GCA_049800615.1 Acidobacteriaceae bacterium
ATCGCGCTGGCTCGCGCCCTGCTGCGCAAACCCGGGCTGCTCATTCTCGATGAGGCCACCAGCGCCCTCGACTTCGACAACGAGAAGCGAATCCTGGACGCCATCGATCAGCTAAAAGGCCGGACGACCGTGCTGTTGATAGCCCACCGGGTTTCCGCCATTCAGCGCGCGGACATGATCTACGTCATAGAAAACGGCAGGGTCGCGGAAGCCGGCGACTGGCAGAACCTCAGCAGCCGCCCTTCCCATCGCGTAGGCTCCCTCTTCCGACTCCAGGATGCCCTCGCCTGATCGTTACTTGGGATCCCACCAACCTCCAACCGACTCGATCAATTTATTCGCGTCCGCAGGACCCCAGGTCCCGGGCTGGTATTCAGAGACGTTGGTATTGTCCAGAATCGGGTCCACAATCCGCCATGCCTCCTCCACGTAGTCTTCGCGCGCAAACCAGGTCTGGTTGCCGGCCATCGCGTCCCCCAGGAGTTCCTCGTAGGGCAGCATGACGTCTTCCCCACACTCCTGGTCGGCGACCAATTCGATAGGGCAGCCGCGCAGCTGGTCGCCGGCAGTCTTGATTGAAGCGCCGATCGCGATCACTGGATCACCGCTGATCCGGAAGCGCACGTAGTTGGGAGGTGGGGCCTCCGCCGAGAAGATGGGACACGGTGGCCGCAGTTTCGCGACTACCTCGGTTTCTGTCAGCGGCAGCGATTTGCCCGCCCGGACGAAAAACGGAATCCCTCTCCAGCGCCAGGAATTGATCGTCAGCCGCAAAGCCACATAGGTTTCGGTCTTGGATCCCGGCTTGACCCCGGGGGTTTCGAGATACCCCTTATATTGGCCGCGAACCACATCCTTCTCGCATAACGGCTGGACGCTTTTCAGTACTTTGACCCGCTCGTCGCGCAAGCTCTCGATGCTCAGGGTGGGCGGCGGTTCCATGGCGATATTGCTGAGCACCTGCAGCAAATGGTTTTGCACTACATCTCGGACAGTTCCGACGGCGTCATAGAAGCTTCCTCTATCCAGCACATCGAACTGCTCAGCCATGGTTATCTGCACGCTCTCTACGTAGAGGCTGTTCCAGATCGGCTCCAGAAAGGAGTTGGCAAAACGGAAGAAGATCACGTTCTGGACCGTGTTCTTGCCCAGGTAGTGGTCGATGCGAAAGACGTCCTCCTCGGCAAAAACCTCATGCACCACTTTGTTGAGTGCGAGCGCGGATGGCAGATCATGCCCAAAAGGCTTTTCAATGACCACGCGCGCGCCTTGCGACGAGCCTGACGCCTTTAGCTGCTGCAAAACCACGCCAAACAGGACGGGGGGAATGGCGAGGTAGTGAATGGGGTGCTTGGCATCGCCGAGCTCTTTGCGCACCGCGGCAAACGTCTGCCCATCCTGATAGTCCCCATCAACGTAGCGGAGCTTGTCGAGCAGGATAGGAAATCCGACGGGATCGAGTCCCCCGTGTTTTTCGACGCTGTCTTGCGCCCGTTGCTTCAGTTGTTCGAGGTTCCATCCTGCCTTGGCAACGCCAATGACAGGCCCGGCCAGCTTTCCGCGCTTGGCCAGCTTTTGCAGGGAAGGGAAGATCTGTTTGTAGGCGAGGTCGCCGGTAGCGCCAAAAAACACTACGGCGTCCGAATAGGGGAGAGACACAGAGCTTGCGTCAGCCATGTTATTTACTCTAACGCCTTCTGATGCAGTGAAACTCAGACCCCGACCGCGGCATTTCGAAAAAAAGCAAAAAAAGAACCC
>JBARKD010000479.1:0-8114 GCA_049800615.1 Acidobacteriaceae bacterium
CACCGCTAATTGTGCCCGGAACTGCGCCGGCGTAAGCAGGTCTCCGATTTGACGGTGGCTGCCGAGCACTCGAATTCCCGCAAGCTTCGCCGCCGGAATTAGTGTCAGGTTGGTGTAAAAATCAAAAGCATGCGCCAGCACGACATCCAACTTCCGCAAATGGCGCTGCAAACGCCAGCGGCTTCTGATCGACTGCATTCCATACAGGCTGCCCCCAAGCTGAAATTCAGCAATTTCCCCCAATCCGTCCGCAAATGGACCTTTATTCAGCAGACAGCCCAGGTGCACGGGAACTCCGCTGGCCGCCAACCCGCGCGCCATTTCGGCAAATTGCCGCTCGGTGCCACCTGTCTCCAAATTGTTGACCATCAAAAAAACGGGGTGGGAAAAAGTCGCGAAAGCGGAAGAAGTAGCCTCAGAATCTGTGGAGGCATGAAGAGCGGGGACGGCCTCGGCCCGTTGGTGAGTCAGCGAACTCATCCCAGGGTTCCAGCCGTCGGCGTCACGCGGTAGGGTTCGTAGTTCGCGTCCGCGCGAAGGACCTTCTCCAGATAGTTGCGATGCCAAAGCTCGAAGATCAGCAGGCGCCAGATTCGGCCGGAGTGGTCGCGGCGCCCGCGGAAGTGCTCGTCCAACAACTGGCGCACTCCCCGAGCCTCGAAGTATCCGCGCTGCAGTGTTGCAGGATCGAGCAGGATTGTCATGATAAGTTCTTTCAGTTCGTGCTTCATCCAATGCACCAGCGGCAACGCGAAGCCCCGCTTCGGCCGGTAGAGAACCTCCCGCGGCACTCCGACGCGCTCGGCGAGTTTGCGCAAAATGTATTTCTGTTTTCCTCCCCGGATTTTCCACTCCACCGGCAGTCCCGTTGCCCACTCCACAAACTCGTGGTCGAGAATCGGAACCCGTACCTCCAGCGAAGTCGCCATGCTCATGCGGTCCACTTTTGTCAGAATGTCACCCACCATGTATGTTTTGGTATCCACATACAACATCTGGCTCACCGGATCCTTCGCCGGAGCGTGATCGAAATACTCGTACATCACGTCCTCTGGACTACCACTCTCGCTCAACACCGCTCGAAACTCATCCGACAGCAACGGCATTTCCCTCTCAAACGCCGGCACAAACGAGATGCCATCCACGTAGCGCTCTCGCCACGGCAGCGAGACATTGTAGGAAAACTTCTTGCCTCGCATGTCCGCGGGCAGCCGGGGATAGATCCGCTCCCGATAAAAACGCCGGGCCCAGCTGGGAATTCGCTCAAAGGCTCTGCGGCGCAGATGGATTCCGTACCGGTCGTAACCGCCGAAGATCTCGTCGCCGCCGTCGCCAGATAGCGCGACAGTTACGTGCTTCCTCGCCAGGCACGACACGTAGTACGTTGGCAGCATCGAGGAGTCGCCAAAGGGTTCCTCCAGCGAAGCCGTCAGCATCTCCACCGTTTCCAGCACGTCCGGCTCGACAATTAACTCATGGTGGTCGGTGCCAAATTTGTCGGCGACGATCCGGGCATACGGCGCTTCGTTGAAATCCTGATCGCGAAATCCAATGGCGAAGGTCTTGACAGGCTGGGCGCTTGCTCGCGCCATCAGGGCGACCATCGTGGAGGAATCCGTGCCTCCGCTCAGCAACGCCCCGAGCGGGACATCGGAGATCAAACGGATGCGTACCGCTTCCGCCAAACGATGCTCCATTTCCTCCAGGCAGGCCTCTTCACTTTGCGGAGGCTGTGTGCCATATTGAGGCAAATCCCAATATTGACGTACGTCGATCTTCCCGTTCGCGAACTCCAGCAAATGCCCCGGCGGCAGCTTCTGAATCGCCGCGAAGGCCGTCAGTGGATCGGGAATGTATCCGAAATACATGTATTGCAATAGCGCCTGGTTGTTAACAGTCGCCAGCTCCGGAGCCACGGTTAAGATGGACTTAATCTCCGAGCCGAAAAGCAGGCGCTGGTCCTGCGATGCCCCGCTCTGCAGAGCATAGTGCAGCGGTTTCTTACCCAGCCGATCGCGTGCCATCAGCAGCTTGCGGCGGCGCTCGTCATATAGAGCAAACGCGAACATTCCCCGGAGCCTGGTTACACAGTCCGCACCCATCTCTTCGTAGAGATGGACAATCACTTCGGTATCCGTGTGCGTAGAAAAATGGTGGCCGCGCTTAAGCAAATCCTCGCGCAGCTCAGGAAAGTTGTAGATCTCTCCGTTGAAGACGATCCACACGGACCGGTCTTCGTTAAACACTGGCTGGTGACCTCCAGCGAGGTCGATGATGCTCAGGCGGCGCATGCCGAAACCGACGCCGTCTTTGACGAAAATACCTTCGTCATCCGGTCCTCGATGGACAATCGCCTGGCACATGCGGTGAATCGTGGCTGCTTCGATTCGCTCATCCGCACGCGTGTTTACGATGCCCGCGATTCCGCACATGCGCTATCCTCTCATGCTCACGTGATCTTTACTTCTGATGCCCTGAGCTGGAGATTTTGCAGCCAGTTTCAAGCGGTAATCGCGGTACTCTCCAGGATTCCCCTCACGACCGTCGCAGGCAGCCCAGATAATGTTCACCATCTGCCGTGTGGTCACGAAATGAATTACCTCATGCCGTTCTGCTGCCCCGGCAACCAGCTCGGCCAGGAATCGTTGCATCGGAGAGCCCATCAGAGCCTCCTGGTGGGTGGGATACATGCTGTGGCAATGGAGCTTGATAAAGATCCAGTCTGGCCGGTGCCGCACGGAGATCGTCGCCTTCTTCCAGAGCTTGAGCCGTCGGATATCTGGAGGATTCGCCGCAGTGAGCGCCGCATTCTCGAAGCGCCCGATGCCGTTGCGAGCGCGCCTGTCGAAATCCAACACCAGAGGGCCCTGTATGTTCAGAGGAAAAACCTGCGGAGCACGGCCGACCTGCAGCTCCATTCCCTTGCGATGCGGAGCTCGGGTATCGAGCGGAAGGCTGCACTCATAAAGAGAGTTTACTTTCCCAATCTGCGCAGGGTGGTATCCAGCGGCCGGCAAAGTGAAATCGGCGTAGCATCCGGTATCGGCCAGAATCTCCATCTCGTTGTCAACGCCGCAAGCGAAGCCTCCAGCCGAATTGGCCAGCGCAAAGTTTCCGTGAACAAAGGCGTATCGGGGATGGCTGGACCCATCCAGAAAACAAAGCGAGCCATGATTTGCCACGAGGGCATCGCGAAATTCCGTCAGTTGCCGGCGCGTATTTTCGGAGGTGTCCGGTGCATCCATCCCGTGGTGCAGGTGGATTTCAATTTCTCCCCAGCCCTGGTGGCAGTGCCCGGCGAGGCGGTCGAGCAAACCACGGTCATACTGCTCCGCCGGATAGAAATAAGTATGGACAAACGGCAGCCCCTCTTGATCTCGCCACGAATCAACGGCTGGCGGATACTCGGAGCACCACCGTTCCACGCGGCTCTCCTGCTCGGGTAACGGCACGCGGGCTCGCCCGTCTTCGGGGACAATGGCCGGCTCAAAATGATCGGCAACAGCGATGATTAGATGCACCGTGCCACGCGGAGCGGATCGAGTCAGCCTTTGCCAGGCATAGCTTGGCAGCCATCGCCCGTATGATAGTTTGTCTGCCAGGCTCTTTCCGAAACTAGGGCTCTCCGCGTACACCCAATCTCTCCTCAGTCTTTTTTCCTGCTCTTCTTAATCAAGGCACTTGTTGGTCAAGACATCTGGCGAAGAACCGGCGGCGCAACCGTTTCCAGCGTGCTAAGAGGCAATCACAGCAGTGGCCTTCGGCCGTTTACGGAGATTGGTTCCTCCCCGACATGCAGGTCCTCCAGCCCGCAGCTCTCAAACCATCGAAAAACTTCCTCATAGGAGTGCTTGGACTGATACCAAGGTGAGTACCAGTCGAACGTGTCAAGCACCCGCCACTCAGCATCCTGGTTGAAAGACATGGGGATCAACCAAGCCACCGCACCGCTGGCAGGCCTGCCAACCAACGGAATCTTTCTCAAAACCTGGTGCATTCCGTACAGCGGGCGAACCCCATGGCACAATCGGTATAAGAGTTTCTGCGGCATGCGGCGGGTAATTTTCCGGTAGACGTCGCTCATCCGATACCACTTGTTGTACGAGCTGTACAACCAGACAGCAATGCGGCCCCCAGGTTTCAGCAGCTTCGGGAGTACTTTTACCGCCTGCTCACAACTGGGAGTGTGGTGCAGCACGCCAATGCTGTAAATGAAATCGAAGCTGCCCTCGGCAAAAGGCAGGTGAAACACATCTGCCTGAAAAATGGCGGCATCGCGGCCAGCGAGGTTCTCGGCAGCAACCTCAGCCGCCAGGCTCAGATCAATGCCAACAACGTGGGCTCCCCAACGGGTGGCTACATCTGCGAATCGCCCCATGCCGCAGCCGACATCGAGCACCAATTTCCCCGCCAGGTCTTCGGGTCGGAATCCAGTGCGCCGCTGAAATGCCTTCTCTGACCGGCGGCTGCTGGCATCATCCAGTTGCGTCCGGGCGTGGATCTTCCATTGGAATCCGAAACTGCCGGCATATTTCTGCGCATCCACAAAACGAACCACACCATTGAGAGCGGGGTAGTGCTTACCACAGCGCGGGCACACTAGTCCGTCGGAGCCCCGCTCCAGCCTGTTCTGGCACTCCAGGCAGCGCAAGATTTCCAGGACTTCGCTATCGAGTCCAGACCAGTTCCCGGTCGCCTTTTGCACGAGCTCCAAGTTTCCCTTTGCCTCCACTTGCCGATTCGTCCCCCGGAGAACTGCTCTCACCCTGCAGAGAGCTGGCAATTTGATAAACGGCAGAGATGTAGCCCACCATGAAATATGGGAAGAGGTTATATTCTGTGGAAGCAAACAACGCTCCCGCAATGTAAGCCGCCATTCCCGCCCATAGCGCGCTGGTCCATAAGCGTATATCTCCGTTGCTTCGATAACCGGGCAGCTTTCGAATGCTCTTTATCTTGCGGAGAGTGAGGCCGAGCATTAGCACAAAAAGAAAGAGACCGGGCAGGCCGGTCTCGGCTCCCAATTCCGCGTAGGTGTTGTGAGCCACTCGCCATGATTGCGTGTAGCTTTCGAAGTTGCCCGGGCCAACTCCAAAAATGGGGTGCTTGGCCATGATCGCCAGACTGTCCTTCAGAAGCTCACGGCGCGCCTCCAGTGAGCCCCTGTCGCCCGAGCCTTCTATGTTGCCGAGCACCATGCTCTCGATGCGGGTCAGATAGTTCGGTGTGAGGGCGATGACTCCGCATGCAATGACTCCGGCGACGATCGCCCCCACGAGTACGATCCTGCGCTTGCCTCTGATTCCGAACTCCCAGACGCACACTACTACCGTGACTACCATGGCAAGTAGACCGCTGCGCGAATAAGTAGCGATTACTCCCCACGCCATAAAGACCAGACTCACCGCCCAGAAAAGCTTCGCAACTGGCTTCTTGGTTGCGAAGAGGAAGGCAAGGCATAACGGAAAATTAATAGCGATGTTGATGGCCAGGTCGTTTGGGTTCTCCAGAATACCCTTTTGTATGCCCATCAACCTGCCATATTCCGTACGGTGAACGATCACAGAAGCCACCGTCACAACCGCGGTCGCTCCCGCCTGGATGGCGAGCAGCTTTCGCAGTTCGTTCACCGAAGTCACGACCATGTAGATCAGGATGGCAACGACAACCCCTTTCGAGAACTTGTTGATCACCGTGTCGTAAGCGCCCCCCCGCCATGCCGCAAAGGGAATGCACAGGATCATGTCAGCCAAAAGCAACAGCAAAACCTTGAGCTCGATTGTCAGCTTGTAGCGCCTGCCGCTCGGTACAAGGAAGATCAGCGCCAATAAAGCGATCCCACCTGAGATCTTTCCTATCGGAATAAAGTCAAGTCCGGGAATGAAGTCTTCTGGACGCAAAAAGTAGATCAGCGAAAAAAGAACGACGGCGCGATAGGCCAGGCTGCTCCTGGCGCTACCGTCTGCCGCGTAGCTCCGAACCATTTCGAATCTATGGAGACCCCGGCTCATTTCTGCTCCAAATCCCCGATCGCCTCTCGTGTCGCCGAAAAGAACATGCTCAGACCACTCGGCGAGGACGTATCTTCTGCGCCCTCTCTATTTCCGCGCGCTTTCCAGGCGCACTGAGTTTTGGTAATTGGGGTAGACATGCGGGTTGTGGATTTCATCGGCTCCAGGCGGTCTTGCGTCCGGTCACAAAGTTGGCAAAAGCTACCGCTGCCGCCGTGTTCAGCAATACAAACGTACCCGCCGCATCTGCTGTACGCCCTATCGCGCCTGCCTTGAGCAAGCGCATCAGGGCGAGGAGGGCGAGTCCGTAGAAGGCCAGTTGCAAAACCAGCACTATCCGGTACACAGGAGCCTTCAGCCACAGAGAGGCGAACAGCATTCCCGCCAAAGCGAAGGGAACCGCCAGCCGCAGTAACTTGTGACTTACGAACCGAAACAGGACAGGATTATGGCTGCTCAACAGCCACGGCGCCAGTTGCACCAGTTGATAGTTTCCGCTCAGCGTGCGCACCTTGCGCGCAAACTCAAGCTCACCCCCTAAATCCGGACTATCCCAGGCCCGTGCCCGTTCTTCGAAGACCACGCGCTTTCCTTCTCGAATAACCTGCATGGGAATATAGACGTCATCGAGAATGGTTCCTTCCGGCACTTCACCAAGCAAATCCCTGCGCACGGCATAGAGAGCGCCGGTCGCACCGACTACCGATCCTGAATCCGACTCCAGTTCACGGATCTTTTTTTCAATGCTCCAATACAGGCCCATGCCCTTGCCAGCCTCGCCCGACTCGGGATCGCCCAACATCAATGCGCCGCTCACACAACCGACTTCCGGATCGGCGAAATTCTCCATTAGCAGGCGGATCGCGTCGCATTCAATCGTCTGGCGGGCATCCGTAAAAACCACCACCTCCCCGGCAGCCAGGGGAATCGCGTCGTTCAATCCGCCGGCTTTTCCCCGCGACAACTGATTCATCAGCACTTTCACCCTTGGATCCTCTGCATACGTATGGAGAATCGCTTCGGTGCGGTCGGTCGATCCATCCGAGACCACCACAACCTGATAGCGCTCCGCCGGATAATCCAGTTCCAGTAGATTCTTCATCTTACTTTCCAGCCGTCGCTCTTCATTGCGCACGACCATCACGACAGAAACCTCGGGTTGCTGGTGTGAGCGAAGCACTGGCCAGGGAGAGAGGCGCGCTCGTATCCACAACCAGACAGAGTAGCCCACATAAACGTAGGCAATCAGAAAAGCCGCGCTCCAGAAAAGCCACCTCATTGCGCTCCTCGTCCGAGCAGCACAATCTTGATAGTCTGAAACATGATCAGCAGATCCAAACCGAGCGAAGCATTTTTGATATAGAACAGATCGTACTGGAGTTTCTCCCGGGCGTCGGCCAGGGTGTTGCCGTACTTGTATTGCACCTGTGCCCACCCCGTAATTCCCGGCCGCACGACATGGCGCACCCCGTAGTAGGGAATTTCCTGGGTCAGCCATTCGACAAACTCCGGACGCTCCGGGCGTGGACCCACGAAATGCATGTCGCCCTTCAACACGCACCACAACTGCGGAATCTCATCGAGCCGCGATGAGCGCAAAAACCTTCCTACGCGCGTGATACGTGGATCATCGTCCGTGGCCCAGGTCGCTCCAGTGTCCGCCTCTGCATCCACCCGCATGGTGCGGAACTTGTAACAGTGAAAAATGGCGCCTCCCCGGCCCACCCGTTGCTGCCGGTAGAGCACCGGCCCCAGAGAATCTAACTTCACGGCCAATATAATGAAGGGGAGTAGGGGCAACGACAGCACCAGTCCAACCAGCGCAACCAGGAAATTCAAACTTCGGCGGACCAACCTGAAGATGGTGCTGAAGCGAAATCCTTCGGCAAAGATCAACCAACTGGGGTATAACTGCTCAACTTCAATCCTGCCGGTGATCTTCTCCAGCCACGATGTAGCCTCCTCTACCTTCACGCCGGCCAGGCGAAGGGCGAGCAACTCCCCCACCGGCAGGGTGCCACGGCGGTCCGGCATCGCGACGATCACGCGATGCACGCCTTTTTTCCCATACGCAAAACTGATGAGGTGCGACGCCACGTTTTT